>CAZRNW010000043.1:0-12545 GCA_964601535.1 uncultured Flavobacteriaceae bacterium | reverse complement strand
GCGTTTAATTTAATAACTTCTCTTGCCGGGACGAATGCACGTACAGTGATATTACTTCGACTTTGATTTACTATTCCTAAAGCTTCTAGGATGTTGAATAGAAAGGGAACCCTTCTTACTACAACATTTTCAGGTGGATTTTCTAAGCCATGCCTTTCTAAATAACTTTTCACGAATGGAGTTTCAAAAAAATCTGAATAAATTTCGGCTTTCGTTATATTGTTTTTTCTTTGGACTGAATACAAGTATTTTAAAAGCATATTTACTGCATCCATTTTTAAGAAAACTGTCCTAAGTATTTTTTTGGTTTCGGGATTGGCATCAATAAATTCTCTTAAGGATTCATTTATTGAACCTTCACAGTTCATGCTCCATGAGATTTCCGCTTTACCTTCTTTGTTAAACGATAGATCAAGTTTTTTTAAAAGTGGTTTTAATGCTTGAAAAACGCTATCACCATCCTTAGTTAAAACAATCTTAAAATCTTGTTCTAGTGCTTCTTGTCGAAAGTCAAGAATTAAACCCAATTCCATTGATGCCTGTAAAGCATATTTGGTTTTTCTTTCAAAGTTGCCCATCTGGCCGGGTGTATAGTTGCCGCTAAATTTTACATACTCAGGGGAAATATGGCTTCCTTTGATTTTATTTGTGCCCACCGTTTTTAGCACATACATTATGTGACCTAAATGGGTACCTTGTGGAAAATGATAACTGAATTCAGTTAATTCACCTATTTCTTTTAAGAAATTTACCCAAGTGCCAAATACAGATACGTATCGACTAATCTTAAATTCACCGTCCCTATTAATATCTTCTGGAGTCGGCTTTTTACCAAGTGATTCAGCAAGCTTATAATATGCATCGATTAAATCTTCTTTTGTAATTTCTCTTTCACTTGTGTCTTGTCTATCTAGTATCTCTTCGACTTCTACATCAAAAATAACTTTACATTTTGGAGAATATTCGTATTCAATTTTTTCAACTCTTCCATTGTCGGAGTTTGTTTTGTTTTTTGAACCTTTTGAAAGATACTTCCTTAAATTGTTAGCCTTTTTATAATTGCCGATAAAATCAATTATTACGACATTTTCTTTTCCGCCGCATAATCTCAAACCCCTTCCGAGTTGTTGAAAAAAGACTGTTTTTGATTCTGTTGGTCTTAAGAAAAGTAGTACTCTTAGGTCTGGAAAATCAACTCCCTCATTAAATAAATCTACTGTAAAAGCTACTGAATATTGGTTGTCCCTGAAATTTTTAACTAACTCATCTCTGTTTTTTGTTTCGTTAGTTATTGAAACAGCGTTAATCCCATTTTCTACAAAAAACTTAGCCATTGCGTTCGCATGTTTAACTGAACAGCAAAAGCCAAGCGCCTTATTTCCTTCACCTTTGGATAAATATTCCTCTAAGATTGTTTGGTTCCGTTCCTTAATAATAAGTTTATTGTCGAGATCAGCAACGTTATATTTTACACCATTATGCTTTATCGAATTGTAATCTATGTTATCCTTAAGGCCGTAATATGTGTAAGGAACAAGAAATCCATTTTCAATAGCTTCGAAGAGATTGTATTCAAAAACTTTTTGATAATCGAATAGTTCAAAAATATCTTTTCTATCCATTCTGTCCGGTGTAGCAGTTAAACCAAGCATAAAAAAGTTTGGCTCAAAATACTTCAATACCATTTGATAAGTTGGCGCTTGACCGTGATGAACTTCGTCAACAATTATATAATCAAATTCATTCTGTTTAAATGAAGTTAAAATCTCAGTATTTCTGAGAGTATCTTTTGAAGCAAATAAAATTTTACTGTCTTTTATATTTTCTTTAACGTCGCCAGTAAGTAATCCTAGAGTCGCTTGAGGATAGATTTTTTCAAAAGCTTCTTTAGACTGTTTTAGAATGTCTAAACGGTGAACTATAAATAAAATGCGACCTGGAGTTTTTAAAGTATCAAAAGCTGATAAAAAAGTTTTCCCTGTACCGGTAGGGAGTACTACAATTCCTTTTTTCCAACCTTTTGCCCGATAGAAGTCTAAAGCTTCTAGAACATTTTTTTGAAGATAATTGGGTTCAATTAAAGTGTCTGATAATAATTCAGGTATTCTTTTTCTTAAGAGATAAAATAAAGACTCTGAAACTCTCATGCGCCAAGCTGGGTGTTGCAATTGAGAATACGAATACCTTAATAAAAACCAACCTGCATTTAATATTTCGTTTTGACGATTAAGATTGTCATCGAACATTTCATTCGGGATTATGCCTTCCGCATGATAAGTTTCTCCATTTACTTCTAGGGCAATTCTTTTGTTGTTATAAATTATACCGAAATCAATTCTTCTAGATCGGCCTTCAGAGTCAATAAAGGGATATTGAGGTACTAAATGTTTAATTTTTTTAGAACCCAGAATCGGGTATATAAACTCCCGAACAAATAATATTTCACTTGCTTGAGTGATTCGCGAGCGATAAGTTTCAAGATATTCGTCAATGGTAACATCGCCGGCATCTACTAGTAAATTTCCCAAGTTGGGTAAGGGATTATTTATTTGTTGGCTCATTACTTTTACTTTGCATTAATAATTCTTTTGCTTCAACATCAAGTAGTTTTGCTATTTGAAATAATATTTCGAGCCTCGGTTGTTGCCTATTTGCTGTATAGGAATTAACCATATTATAACTCTTACCAAGCTTTGCAGCGAGCCACTTTTGTTTAATGCCTTTTTCGTCTAAGACCTCTTTAATGCGATTCATTGCTTAAATGACTTAAGGCTGTAAAACTAACTGATTGGGATAAATATCTCGTATTTCAAGATAAAAAGTTATCAAAATAATATAAGATTGCGAGTCAAAAACCATAAAAGTGCCTACCTGCCGGAGGCCGCGCATTATGGTGCGGAGCGCACGCGCAAAATAGTGGCTTCGCCACACCATATTGTGTGCGTCGGCGCGAGGTGATTTGGATTTTTGGAGGAACGGAAAAAATACAAATGACCGCAGCTTGGGATAGCCAAAACGGCTGTGTCAGCCGAAAAGGAGGTCGTGCGATAGCTGTTACTATGGCTTCAGCCAAAAAAGTGCGTCGGCAAAAAATTTTAAAAATCTTTTTACCTGAATGTTCTTGTCAAACCGAAAGAGCTGCTGTGCGGTCGCCCGTGTGAGAAGTCGCCTGTCGAAGCGAAATGCTTTTTGTCTACGAGGAATTGTCTACGGAGAATGTCCGCCCCTATGCGCTATAACGGTTTCAGGGCTGGCGCAGTGCTTTGGAAAATTACCTGTCCATACCTGCTTTAACCTTAATATAAAGATACAAAAGTTTCTGTTACCTCGTCCGCTCGCATTGCGCTATGACCTGTGTTATAAGTTGTGCGCCCCACACAGATGATCACCACCTGTCTACAGAGAATAAGCTAACCAGATTACTGCACTATTTGTCCAGTTACCTTTGTCCCACCACAATTTTGTCCGACCAATTTGAGCAATATGATTCTACGGAGATAAATTTTAAGTTTTTTTCCGTGCTGAGCTAATCGGAGGCGGGGAGATTTTATTTAGTACGGATTAGCACCAACAGGCGGGCAGGAGATTTTGCAGGCTTTTGTACGCCAATCAAAATCTTTAGACCTTAATGTTACTGCGATACAAATGCCTGCAAAATGTGCTTCGGTACGTCCTGGGCGATACGTTGTGGTGAGCGACGGGAATTGTCTGCTTACATGAAACTGTCAACTGAAAACGCAACCCGAATAAAGAAGCGCCAACATGTTGCTAATTTAAACTAATTAGCGACGTGAGAAGTACAAAGCGCCTTCAAGGGCGCACACGGATGTTAGTCCCACGTTATAAGTGCCAATATTAGCATACTAAGTCCCTGCGCAAATATTCTATGTCCCAAAGCAAAAACACTAAGTGCCAAAGCGAACATTCTAATTCCCAAGACAAATATTCTAAGTCCCAATTGGAAAATACTAGGTCCCGAAGCGAGTTTCTTACTTCACAAAGCAAACATTATAAGTCCCTAAGCAAGCTTCTTACTTCCCAAAACCAAAACACCAAGTCCCGAAGCTTATAATCTAAATACCCAAGCTTAAATTCTGTTTTGTAAAATAAAATGTATCCGTTATCAATAAATAAATCCTGTACACTTATTCGTTTTAGTTGACCACTTATTAAGTTGCTTAACACTTTAACACTTGTTCACAGACCGTTAGAAACATTTGGCAAGGAATATGCGTTATAATACTAACTATCCCATTTAGGAGGTAACTATGGAGCCACAATAATAAATATTCAGTACTTATCGAAGCAGCATCGGGTATGCAGCTTCTACTGGGGTTTCTCTTGACCGATCCTATTCCTCACGCAAAATATTCAGGTGTGTCCACCAGAATTAAGAATCGGGACAAATAATTAATTACAAATTTTAAAAACATAAAAAAATGGCGTCTACGTCTGAAATTGGCCATGCAAAGAACGTAGCTAACTTTGAAGATTTGATTAGCTACTGTACCGGATACGGTTCGGCCTATAATCCAAATCTCGCTGCAATTAAGATTGCAAACATGAACACTTTAAAGAACAGTGCAAACACAGCGCTTACAAATGTTGTATTAACTTTTACAGCATTTAAGAATGCGACCAACGCAAGGGAAATTGTTTTCTTGCCCATTAAGAAACTCTCAACGCGGATCATTAATGCGTTACGGGCTTCGGGTGTGCCTGAACAAACAATTAAAGATGCCCTTACAATCAACCGCAAGATTCAGGGCAAGAAGCTAAAAACGGTGTTCGGGGGCAAAGAAAAAACAGCTGTAAACCCTAATGATCCTCCTGTAGAAGTACCTGAAGAACCGAAAGAAATAAGCTCTTCGCAACAAAGTTATGATAGTATGATAGAACATTTCAGCAAGCTGATCGACCTATTGACTTCACAACCTTTGTATGTACCGAACGAAGCAGACTTGAAACTTACTGCATTGAACACTTTACTAGCGAGTATGAAAACAAGCAACACGGCTGTTATTACTGCTACCACTAACGTAAGCAATAGCCGAATCAGCAGAAACTACATTCTTTATAAGATCGTAACCGGGTTAGTTGATGTTGCTTTTGAAGTAAAGAGTTATGTGAAATCTGTTTTTGGTGCAAAAAGCCCTGAGTACAAACAGGTGAGTGGACTGAAGTTCACAAAACGTAAAATCTAAATTAAGTCGTGGGTTGTAGGACCTACTTCACTAAAAGAAACCGCGGGACTGTATAAGAAAGTCCCTGCGGTTTTTTATTTCCTTGTCTTTTCATCGTAACGGTTTTTTTCCTGATCGTTACTATTAACCTGTCTTTTTTGAATTTTTATCTTGCCGAATCTATAAACCAGAGATAAACCAACACGGCGAGTGTCTAATGGATTATAATAGGTATACGATTGACTTGCAAATTCATTTTTTATATTGGTTATATTAGTATAAAATATATCAAAAAATGAGAGGTTTATATTAAGTTTGTTTTCAAAGAAGGATTTTTTTAAGGCGAGGTCAAGCGTCCACCTGCTTTTAACATATGTTATTCCGTATACGCTTGGACCAGAATATTGAAAATTCACTTGGCATTTGAAATTTTTTGGAAGAATTACATCATGACTATTTGTGATGTTAAAAGCAAGGGCACCGCTGTTTAATTTATTACCATTGATAGTCGCTTGGTAGTTCTGATAATAAGTGTTTATGGATAAGCTTGAACTCCATTGCTTCATGATTTTTTTTCGCAGAAACAGATTGTACGAAAAATAATTGCAAGAATTAATATTCCTTATACTTGAAGTGCTTTCCATGGTAGAATCTTCTCTAAGGTCAACGGAAAGCATGTATTTATCAAATAAAGTATAAGTAAAAGTATTATACATAAACTGTTTATATATGTATGAAAAAGAGAAATTGAAACTGGTTTGTGGTAATAGGTTAGGATTACCAACTGTGGCAGAGTAATTATCCTGATATGATTTGTAGGGATTCAAATCCTTATAACTTGGTCGATCAATCCGCCTATTTATATTAAAGCTGATAGAATGAGTTTTGGATTTTGAGTAATCAAAAATAAGGCTCGGAAAAAATAAAAAGTAGTTTCTGGATAATTTAAACACCGAATTGCTGGTACGTGCATCAACTATAGTATTTTCTCCACGAACGCCCAATTGAAATGTAGCGTGCTCAAATTCTTTTTTTACATTAATGTATCCGGCAATAATATTTTCGTAATAGAAATAGTTATTTGATGCCGAAGAATCGGTTTCGAAAACTTTTGTTTGCTTATTTTCACGTTCAAACATAAAGTTGTTATTACTATATACCATCGTGTTTTTTAGACCTGCTTCTATTAAGACTTTATTTCGCATTTGTTTTCTAAAATCAATCTTTTGGGTATAGATATCAATCTTAGTTTTACTGGTGCTAATAAAAATATTAGAGGCTAAGGCCTCCGCATCGTTAGTATCTAAAAATAGATTTGTACTCAAGGCTGATCTGTTGCCAAGAAAATAGGAATAATCGGCTGAAAAGTTTAAGGTACTACCCAAGGTATCAATCTTGTACTCTGCATTTATGTTATACCCCGGGTTAACCCATTTGTCATCTGCTTTTACATTAAAATCAGAGTGATCAAACCCCACGTTGTTATAGCCGCTTATTTGGTTAACACCAATATCTGTCATAGGCATTGATGAGGGCCCTCCATTTGTCAGGAAACCAATAGTAAGCCTATCATTTATTGTATAATCCGCACCTATTTTAAAGTACAAAACTTCCTGGTAATTTATTTGCACACCAAGTTCATTAAAATTTGTCGTGTTCCCATTATTTGTCACAGACCTGTTAAAAATATATTCGGAATAAAAGGCTCTGTTAGAATAACCAATATTAGAAAAGAGAGTTATTTTTTTAGTTTTATAATTTAATGCAGCATCAGTCCCCCATCTATACATAGTGCCTTTACTACCATTAGCACTTACAAACCCGCTTGCCCCCATTAACCTTACTTTTTTCGTGATAATATTAATCATACCCGAACTACCTTCGGAATCATACTTCACTGGTGGATTCTTAAGAAGTTCAATTTTGGAAATAGATTCAGACGACATACTTTGTAGAACAGAAATAAGTTGTTGCCCACTCAAGCGCTGAATTTTCCCATCAATTAGGATTCTAACACCACCTCTGCCATTGATAGATATATTATTTTGGTTATCGATAAAAACTCCCGGCATTCGTTTCAGAAGATCTAAAACAGTACTCCCGGTTGCTAACGGATTATTCTCAACATTGAGTACGAAATTACCATCTTTAATCTCGATAGATTCTTGGATGGCGACAACTGCAACCTCATTTAAATTAATACCATTGGTTTTAAGAATTATATCTTTTAAAACAATTGTATCGGGCTTTTGTTCAATTGAAAGTATGGGTGAATAATACTCACGATACCCTACGGAATTTACCTTAATAAGATAATTTCCGGGAATGATATTATTAACTAAAAAATGCCCCGATTCATCGCTTGTTGCCGATACTACAATGCTACTGTCTGATAGTTTTAAAACTGCAAGAGGAGCAAAAGCCATAGGTGATTCTGTAGAATCTTTTATAATGCCTCTTAAAACTATCTGGGAATAAGTTGAGGAACAGTACAAAACATACAGTAAACACAGTATTACCTTTTTTATGTTTTTATTGGCCATGTTTACTTAAATTGATGAATGGTTTATAAGGGCTAAAAATTGTTTTTTGTAAGTTTCGGAGATCGGGATCATGATATCTTTAATTTTAATTCGATCTCTCTCGACAGACACGATTTTATCAAGTGATACCATAAAGGACTTATGTACTCGACAAATAATGTTTGATGGGATTTCCTGCTCAAAATCTTTAAATGTTTGCAATGTCATTATTCTTTTATCATTCGTATGAATTCTTCTGTAATCCCTCATCCCTTCGATATAAAGTATTTCATTTAAAGACAATTTTTCTAAACGGTACTCCGTTTTAACGAAAATAAATCCATTCTCTTTTACAACATCTTTTTTTGTTAAATTATTTTGAACTTTATCCACGGCTTGAAGGAAGCGCTCAAAAGTAAAAGGTTTCAAAAGATAATCAGTGACATTTAAATCAAATCCTTTCAGGGCGTATTCACTATAGGCTGTTGTAATTATTACCTCACTTTCAATTTTTGTACTCTCTAATAACTGAATGCCCGACAGTTCGTCCATATTAATATCGAGAAATATTAAATCAACTTTATTGTTTTTTAAAAAGGTTATAGCATCAATTCCGCCCTCAAATGAAGAAAGTAAATTTAAGTATGGCAATCGCAAAACGTAGCTCTTTATTCGCTCCATCGCCAGCGGCTCGTCTTCAATAATAATGCAATTAATCTTCATTCCTCAATGAAAGTACTAAATTTACTTTATAAATGCTGCTTTTATTGTTTACTTCAAATGTATGTTTATTCGGGTATAGAAGAGCAAGGCGCCTTTGAATAAGATCGTTTCCTAAACCGCTATGTTCAGGTTTTAATTGGGCATTCACAGAATAGGCATTTTCACACTCAAACTTAATCTGGTCTTGTTCAATAACGAAACTAATCTTAATAGCGTTCTCGACCTTTTTGTTTTCAGCGTGTTTAAATGCATTTTCTATAAAAGGTATGAAGAGCATTGGTTCAATTAATAGATTTCCAACTTGACCTTTTACCTCATACTTAATATAATTCGGATTTGTTGTTCTTATCTTTTGCAACTCCACATATTTTTCAATATACGATAACTCTTTCTCTAAAGTGATTTTCTCTGTCTTGGTTTCGTATAACATAAACCGCATTATGTCAGACAATTTATTCAAATACTCCGAAGCTTTAGCGGAATCCTTTTGAATGAGCACATCAATATTATTAATAGTGTTGAATAAAAAGTGAGGATTTATTTGAGCCTTAATTAAAGCAAGTTCCATTTCGTAATTTTTCCTATCCAACTCGGCTTTTACCTTAATATCACTGTACCATGTAATAAACCCTTTAATAACGAGACCCATTATTCCATTTATAAGCGCAATAAATGAAAGGAGTAATCCCACAAAAAACATCGGGGCAGGGAATTGCGGAAGAACAAAGATTGAATAAACTATTAATTCGGTAATTAAGGCAATAATAATACTGGTAAGTAAAATGTTTAAAAAGAACTTCAAGAGTTTCTTCTTCTCTAAGTATCTTCCGAATAAAATGCTGTAAAATGAATAGAATCCGAGAAAGGCAGGAATAACAGCGCCAAAAAATGCGGGAGAAATGACATTTATTTTTGTATGGTCAACAACCAGAAGAAGCCCTGAGATCACTAAAAGATACATGATCCAGTAGCCTAAGTGTAACAAGGTAATTACATACTTTTTCATAATAATAAATTTAGAGGTTAATATGATTCAAAAGTATATGGAGAATATTTGTTTATAAATTATCTTCTGCGTTCTGAGATAGTTTATCTGCAAAATAGGCATTTTGTCCTGCAAACCGGACACACATAAAAAGACTTAGAATTTATAGGTATAATCTAAATAACGAAATTTGCAGTTTTAGTTACGTTTCCGTTAGGGATTGCAGTGTAAATCCTTTGCCTGTCTCCTGCAAAGATTGGAACGGAAAGCCCGGTGCGCCTTTTCGGCGCAAACGGCCTACTTATCCTTTATAAGTGTTTTACCTTTAATGAACCAAGAGTAAGCAAAAGCCCAGAGCGCAATTGTTTCGAAAATTAATACTGGACATAGAAAACCGAAGGTTTCCTGTAAATAATCAGAACGGAAATAAAAGAACAATACAACAAGGCAGCCTAAGATAGTATAACCACAACGTTTATAAACTCGGTTCCGTTTGGCTTTTTCGGCGGTGATTTGGGCGTTTTCCTTTGCTTTCTCTTCTTCTTTTTGTTTCTGAAAAAAGTTCATGATAGATTTCATGGCAAGAAAAGCGATGCCTTTTCCTAATATATCAGGATCTTCGTTATCCTTTTCCGATTTTGTAAAAAGAAATAATGAGAAGTATGCGAGAACCAAAAAGAACAAGGTAGCCGCTGCAAAATGAACGGTCTCTACCCATTCAGGGATGATCTGCTTCACGTAAATTGTACACTCGTTGTCATCAAAGCCATCAGGAAAAATTGCTACCATAAACCCTAATATCCCTGCTGCTTTAGCCATAAAGGAATCGAGTTTATCATAGCCGGAATACACGAAAAGAAATAACGCTATCGCTGAAAGTAGGCCCACAAAAACATCGCGCATGTTTGTATTATGGTAATCGCTTATTGAATCTTGAAATCCAGTACACGCTCCAAATAAAAAAGAACCAGCAGCCAAAACGATAGGGAAGGAAAAGCCTAAAATTCCTACGATTCGCCGAAGGAATAAATAGGAAACGGTTAACTTACTTTGTTTTGTTTCGGGCGGGTTGTTAATTTGTTCTGCTACTTTTTGAGTAGAATCAAATGCGATTTTATTTTCAATATTTTTCTTAGCTATTGGCTTTACTTTCTTTTTGTAAATTTCTTCAAAATCGAATTCTAATTTTTCATATTGATGAGAAAGTCTAAAAATAAAGCTAATTACTTTTTTTATTTCATCAAGGGAACAAACTTCATTTACATCAGCATACTTTTCGTTATTGTTTATATACTTTTTACTTTTGGTTTCAAACAAAAAAATTTGGCCATCAATGTATTTCCAAACAAAAAAACGAAGCATGAGCTTATTATAGATAACGAAATTCCTTTTATATAAATACTTATATATTTTATCTGATATTTGTTCAAAATAAACAGCCATGTAGGGATTCTCGACTTCTATTGGCTCTAGGATTTTATCGAAATTCTTTTTCCACGTTTCGCTTGCCTTCAACTCGTTTGCTTCCGCCATTAAAGTAATACGCTCTATGGCTATAAATAGACCAATAACGAGTAAAGTGGCAGCGATTAAATTTACTACCGGCGTAAAAAGATTAATAAAAAGTAAAAGCCCATTAAGGGTGAAATCATGATCCCTTACAAAACACTTTAGTAAAATCAATCCTATTGACCAAAGCGATATTAATATGAGAACCACCATCGCCGCAAAGACAAGAAACTTAAGGCAATAGATAATCGTTCCTTTGTTAAAGAAAGAGTAAAATAGTCGAATGGATTTTTTTAGAAATGATTTAAACATTTTGAATTATTGCGCCAGGCGAAGCATCGTAAAAAATGGTTATTACCGCATTCGAAGGAATAGGATTATGTTCTTCTAAAGTAATTGCCAATCTATTATAGAAAGAGCCAAAAGAAGTAATGTTTTTTACATTTTCTGAAGGGAACATCCACTTTTCTTTTTCAAACTCAAAGATTGGTTGAAGATGGTAGGGGGAATAAAACGACAATAAATTAAATGGTTCTGTTCTTGAGGCATTCGGTTTGGAATACGAAATTACTAAATTAAGACCGCTTAAAACTGATGACCATGCATTAGGCGCTGGAGATGGCGTTGCACGAACTACTATTTTCCTGATCCTTATAAAGGAAAAACTATAATTTAGGTTGAAGGTGATAACTTGACCAACAGTAAGCGTGAATTGTTCCATTGTAGTTCGTTATAATGTATATAAAAGTAATAAAAATTGGGAACTTATCCTACAATCAAACACATGAGACTTAAACCTCGTGAAAACAAATTGCAAATCAGATTTTTTTCTTTTCTTTTTGAAACCATCTCGTATCCTTATAATCTATTTCACCAGTCAAGCACTTTTCAAATAGTTCCTTATTTGTAGAAAAAAACACCTGTTTTATAGATTCATCTACAGTTGGCATAAGACCCTCTGTATTTTCCTCTTGGTTTGATTGCTTATCGATAAACGCTTGTGTTTTTTTAATCATTTCTTGGAGATAAGATATATCGATAATTCCTGCAATAAATTCCGGATTATAAACCTCTCTTCTTTGAGTACCCCAACCGGAACTATGTACTACCATTTCGGTTTTTAACTTATTTAAAAATTCCATAAAGTAGTAAGGACTTTTCTCTAAATGTTTTTTGAGAACAGAATCAACATAAGCGTTTGAAGAATCCATTTTCTTCCAATTATAAATCAGGTCTCTAAAATCTCTTGAATATGCCATTTCACGAAAAGACTTTCTAAATCTGTTTACGAAGGCTTGTTTCATGCCCAAAAAATTAATATTACCAGACAGTGGTTTTAGAAACGACTCATCATACATTTGATCGGTATTAATTTTGTTTTCGTGGCAAATCCTTATATAAAGTTCGAGAAGTGATATAAGGCTGTGCTTTTTATTTTTAAAAACTTCATTTAAAAATTTATCAGTTTTAAACTCTGCGTTTTCAGATATTATTTTCTGAATTATATAAAGCATTTGATCGTGAATGGAAAAGACGAAAAAACCAATAGGCTCTTCACCTTTTGTCAAAGGTCCTTTCAAACTTAAAAAGGCTCTAATAACGTTCAAATTATTTATTTGTGGG
>CAZRNW010000042.1:1346-12565 GCA_964601535.1 uncultured Flavobacteriaceae bacterium | reverse complement strand
GATCATCAATCCTCTTTTCAGTTAATGAAAAGTTTATCCACAATAGAATTATAACATAAAGAGCTAACAAAGTCAAGCCTTTCTTCTAAAGACAACTTGATCTAAATTAATGCCAGTAAATTCAAGTATAATAACAAGCGGTAAAGTAATCGGGGCTAATAATGTCATTACTAACATCTGAATAAGATGTCCTATAGTAATATCTAGACCAGCAGTCCGCGCTGTATCCATAAAAATTAAATTTGCTAAAAACATAATAATCATTGAAACGCCAATATAAATGCTCATTCTTTTTTCTCCAATCGCTCAACTATTCGTTGAGTATATTTTCTATTTTTTCCCAAGAAACAGTTTCGTGTTCACATTTAGTATCATTATCGTAACAAATCTCTATTATTTGAGTCCCATCTGGTTGTGTAAATATGCCGATTCGTTCTGGTTCATCAGCACGGGCTACACTCATCCCTAATAAAGCTCCTAGGGAAAAACTTAAGAGCATAACAATTACTATTAATAGTATTCTGGTTATTTTTAACTTCATTAGAATTTCACCACGCTAAGTTTTAAACCTTCAACAACAAATAAAGTATCATAATCTGATGAAAAATATACCTCATCTTTATCGTCCTTAAGAGTACTCTTAATATTACCTGAACAAGCGGGACCATCATAAAGGCGAACTGACCCTGAATTATTCATCAATTTATTAGCCCAAATTTTACCGCTCAATACTTCTTGGCATACTCCCGAAGTAAAATCATAATTTGAAACACTTCCTAGAGTGTTTAGTCCATCCGTTCCATTTACACCATTACATGCAATAAGGGAATTATCATAATTATCTCCGCCCGAAAAAGTCCCTGATCTATCCATATCGGTATATATATCGATCGCCATCCCCCCGGTCCCATTCGGACATTCACTAAGAGAAACACTGCGTTTAATAAAAAACGTTTTATAAGGAAGATTAGTAATAAATCTTGGGGAAGAACAACCTGTCAACAAAAACGCTAATGCTAAAAAATATTTCATAAATTCTCCTTTTATAGTATGTTTGAATTAGGACGTATTTTTTTCATAATAATCTTCTCTACTGAATCCTTTTTTCCCATTAACAACGGAAATACACCCTCGCTGTATTCAATTTGTTTATCTTTAATGGCTAATCCCATTTTCTTTCTAAATTCTGGATCTTTAGGATCTTTATTCTGCCATTCTGGTTCAATAGTCTCTAAAAGCCTTAGGATCTTATCCCATCCTTCTTTATATCGAGTTTCAAGTTTAGTTGCCATTTGTTCCATGTAGTCCCGATATTCTTCAGGAATCTCCTGTTTCAGGGAAACAGGAATCTTTCCGTCTTCCATATTTTCCCATAAAAATAAAGGCGTTAGGTTGTTTAACAACCTATGTATCTTCATATATTCATCTCCTTTAATCTTCACTCTAAGTCCGTTAGAAAAGCAGATAACAAATCCTTCTTTTTCCTTTGGAAGAGTTTTCTGAAGGAGAATCATTTCTTTAATAGTATAATTATACTTAACAACAAGAGGAAATCCAATTTTTTCAGAAATTTTTTCAACCTCGTATCTTGGAAGTTCTATACCAGTATTTCTATTTATGGCAGCCAGGAGAATAAGGTCTCGTGTCTTACCGTAGTCAGTTACTAACATAGCACCGGGAGTATGTCTATTTTCAGGATAAATAACTTCAAATAAAAGTGTTATGTTTCTATCAAAGTCTTTTAACTTAATATTATATCCCCTTTCGACAAGAATTTTCATGGCCTCATGAGCTTGGGGACTATCAAAGCTCCCCTTTGTTGCGATCATTGGTGTGTCTTTATGCCAGAATAAAATTCCAAGACTTCCGTCAGTTTTATCAAAAACTTCGTACGGAATTTTATTTTTAATAGAATCCATTAATTGTTGTTTTATTTCAATTAAATGATCCATTATTTCTCCATTCATATATAGTTTGAAATGAAATTTTCTTATCAATTTTAATCCAAATTTGATTTGGATTAAATCCGTCGTTATATAATTTTTTACATATGTTTTTATAAGATAAATATCTCGTATATCTATCATCTCTATTTATTAGATAATTTTTAAATATATTATACTTATATGATTTATACAGTTTATTATCCGTATATAACCATATTAAAAAATCAATACCTTTTTGTCCATTCCATCTCAATTCATATAAATTTTTAACTCTTTTTATGTGTAATAATGTTGAGTATTCCGACACATAGTTTTGTAATTTAAAAATAAAATCTTTAGTTCCCACTATTGATGTACATAAATATGTACTATTGGATTTTTTATTATAGTATACACCAACTGATCCGTCCCCATCAAAATATCCTCTAATAAATGATTTTAAATATTGTTTTTTAATTTTTGGAAATTTATATATTAAACTTTTTTTCTCGACTACATTAAATTGTTTTAATAGATTAACTGCAATATTCGATGTAAATTGAATTATATAAGCATTTCTACTTTTATAAATCTTTCCTTTATAACCAATTAATTTTTTGATATATTTAATTAATTTAAATCCTTTTTCACCTGATTGTGAGATATTAACTCGGTTATCTTTAACACAGCCATCAGCTGCCAATAAACCAATTAGCCAATATAATTCTTGACTTTCTTTTTGAAAAAAAGAATCATTTAATTTTGCCCGAATAAATTGACCTTTTCTGTTTATCATAAATTATCAATATCCTTAACATTTATAAGTTCTGATAAATTCCAGAATTTACAGAAAGGTTTTGCAATACATTCTCCCGTAATACGGTTAAATATAACTCCTCGCGCTTGTTTTGTAATGTCATTCCAATTTTTTTCATAGTTACACTTCTCAGTGTAACAATAAAGAACAAGGTCATCTTTTACAGCCCGTCTCACGTTTCCTAATTCGACTTCTTTTTCAAATTCTTCGACAACGCTTGTAGCTTGTTCTTGTCTTTCAACATAAGTTTTAAAAGCCTTTTGTTTAAACAGTTGTTTATTAGGCATTAACATCCCACGTAATTCTTTTCCATAAACAGCATGACCGTCTAATGCATAAACATTAGGAGCAACATTAACTTTTTCAGAATAATGGTGTCCATAAAATATATTCAATTTATTATCAGCCGGAACATCTTTAGTCCAGTCCCTTGCGTATAAGAGCGCATGATTACTTTGTTTTTCAATATTATATTTCATTTCAACCCCTGCATGGACAATATATGTGTTATCTATGCGGATCATTTTAGGAAGCGACATTAAATACAAAGCAATGTTATGTTTATCTAACTTATCTAATTGATCAATAGATTTTTGTAAATCTTTTGATATATTTACCTTATTTCCTAAATAATATCTTAGGAGTTTATATTCATGATTTCCCATAACAGAATACATATTATCATTTAACATAAACTCGATAAGTGTTTCTTTGATCTTTGGTCCCCGGTCCACAAGGTCCCCGGTTGCAATAACCGCTTTATACAAAGGGCTATTTGTAAGAAGTTCATCAAGTTCATCAAAACACCCGTGAATATCCCCCACAACTAAATATTTTTCATCTTTTAAATCCGCAGTAAGATCTAGTAAGTGGGGATTAAATGATGCAAAACTTGTAACTACATCGGCTTCATCATTAGTCGGCTTTTCATACTGAGAATAATATGTATATAAAGCTTTAAGAATAACATCTTTATCTTCTTTGGGAAGTGTTGGATGATTTTCGCGGACTACTAGGCGCTCAAAGGCCAATTGGGGACTACAAGTCATATCCTGAATAACAGTCTCGTATCCCTTTTTCTTAGCTTCGTTAATAAATTTGGCTCTTTGTTCTTTTGTATGATTCATTCTATCAATTACAATTAATGGATATTCTTTTTTTAAAGCAGTTTCAAAAGCTGTCCAATGACCCGCTTTTCCTTGATCATCTTGAGAAATTCTCAAAAAAGCTTGATTATTAACTGCATCCATAGCAATTGTTGTTTTGCCACTTCCTTGGTTCCCAACTAACATTAATAGACCTTTATACATTATTCTACCCTTTTTCCTTTAAGAGTCATATAAAGAATATATCCGGCATATATAAATATTAATATCTTAGCTATTGACATTATTATAAACATGTTCTCAACACCTTTGTATAAGACATTAATAATCGATCTACCATTATATCATATTCATGAACTAATTTCCATTGAAAAAGAATCATGCCAACTAGGAGTATCGTAATAAGATACTTCATGCTGCATATCTTTTAATCTGTTTTTTCACATACTTGGTCAATCGGGGACCAACGAATTTCGGGACCTTATCTTTATCAACCCATAGCTCTGAATTTGCTTTTTCTGTTGATTTAATTGTTCTAAGTAACAATTTAACCCAGTTACTAACTTCATCAAAATCTAATGTTCCATGATGTAAGCGGACCTCAATAGTGTCCATATCTGATAACTCAATACCTCTATAGTGACCGCCTGTTTCATATCTTCGTTCATCTGGATATTCGCAATAAGTATTATATTTTCTATCTGATTCAACCATATTATAAAATAAATCTTTCAAATTGTAAAGCTTATCATACATTTTATATCTATCTCTATTGCGCCCGTCAAGATGCACATGGAACCCACATGTTTCATTTACATATGTATCATGCCAGCTTAGAATATTCAAAACCTTTTTCAAATGAGAAACAATTGTTTTTTCTGTTCCAATAATTCGGATCTCATAACCACTTTCAAAATAGTCATTTTCATAATCCAGTTCAATGCTTCCGTCATATCCAAGAACAACATTTTTTTCTAGTCCCGCCTTCATAACGGCTAACATAATATCAATATATGAATTCCGGGGACCAATGAATTCTAATTCAACTCCAACATGATTTTCTTTTGTTTTCGGTTTAATAGATCTAGATGGAAGTAGATATTTCGCTTCTTCTCTAAATATAATTAAATCTTCTCTTTCTTCGGTATTTCTAAGGAATCTATTATATTGATCTGCATTACATGCTTTTTTAACTAACTTTTTGATTTCTTTCATTTGCTTATTCATTTCATTTCTCCTTAAGAAATTTTTTGATTATAAAATTCAAGAGTTTCGTTATCAAGTGAAATAGTTTCAGCTAACAATTTAAGATTATCTTTCTTATCCATAAAAGAAGGATAGTTAGCAATTCGAGTTAATAAATCTAACCACGCCATAATCTCTTTACTGTTAACGGTCCCATGATGAATTCGAACTTCAAATGTTCTATATTTTGAATATGCTGCTTTACCACTAATTGCATTATAATGATTTTCTTTTTCATCATCATAATAATTTGTGTCAACTTTTTGACAATATGTATTATCTCGTCTCGATTCATCAACTAATTGAAACATAATATCTTGATATAAAGTTAAGTTTCTAAAAACCGTTTCAGTATTTCTATTTCTCATATCTAAATGAACATGCATACCACATGAATCATTTACTCTCGCATCAAGTTTTTTAAGAATAGAAACAATTTCGGGAATAACAGTTTTCATTTCTTTTTCGGGGACCAAGATAGCTATTTCAAAAGCTTCCCATGTACCCTCATTAATTCTATCTCCATCTTCATCCTCACTATATTCATTTAATTCATCATCTATTTCAATACTACCATCATCTTTAATCTCAACATATCCTGAAAACTTTTTCAACTTTCGAGCTAAATCTCTTTGATTAATTTCAATAAAACATTCTAATTCAAGACCAATATAAGGAAAAAGATCAGGTTTCGGGACTTTAGGTTGAAAACAATTATCGATAATATGTCTATGTATAGCATCTGAAAATGTTTGGGGTTCAATATGAACTAAACCTTGCATTTGAACAACAACACCTAATACAATTTCTTTATTGGTAGTTTTTGGAGTCCGAAGGGTATGACGGGCCACACGAATCTTTTCTTTTAATCTTTGAAGTAAATATTTATAAGCTTCAAGTCTTGTTTCAAAGTTAATTGGTTTATAATCATGACTAAATGTCACGTAAGTTGAAATTTCGGGACTAATCTTTGCATGTAATTCGGTGTAAGCTTTAATTCTTTTTCGATATGCTTTTATTTTTTCTTTACCTTGATCTGTTAGCTGATTATACGTTTCTTGAAGACTTAAAAGGTTATAATAATCCTTCCAATCCGCAAGTCTCATCCTCGTGACATGAGACTTGACGAAAAATCTTATTTTCTTTATCGTTTTTTTATCTAAAATTCTCATATGTTTCCTATTATGATAAAGAGACCATTCTTCACTTGGAGCACTTGTAACTGTATATCTTCCCGAACTTGGAGATGTAAAACCATAAATTGTATTTGCATTATGCCATGCTGTTCTGATTCTATCTAAGTTGGGTTCATCACCCATAGCACTAAAATCTATTCCAACTCCGGCTCCTCGCAAACGTTCTAGATTTAAATTAGCCGTATCCCTTACAATAGCTCTTTGAGTTTCGGTATCTAAAACAACAGTATTATTTATTATTTCTTCATGACGTGCCTGCCATTGTGCTCTTAAATGTTCAAAACCAGATTCAATATCAATAGGTCTAACACCATAAAATTCATTTATATGATTAACTCGTGCTTGAATCCGAGCTTGTCTTTGTTCTTCCATATACTCGGATGCTAGTCGCCCGTTTGATGGATCAAAATAACTACCTTGATAGCGTCTATCATTTCTACCAGGCACGGTTATGTTTCCTTCCCATAGTCTCAGCATGTTGCCTAAATAAATCCATTTCATCTGCAAAAGGCATTCTTGTTGCATCGTAAACGCCGGATCTTGGTGCCTCATCCCGTTCGTCTACAGTCCCCGTTTCTACAGTATCACCCTCATCAACAACAGTTTGTCCATGTTCTAATTGACGATAACTCGGCTCAGCATCATTATCTTCTTTTTCATACTTCTCATAGTTAGCACCATAACGAGACATATAATATTTTTCTTTTTCTCCTGAAGACCAACTATCAAAACTGGAATAACGATAACTTGCATAATAGAAAGGTTCTTTTTCTATTACTTTACCAGTCACCGCATTTAAACGAATCAGAACGTCTTCTTTAACTTGAAAATATCTAGAAGTAGTCCAGCCCTTTTCTTTACAAATAGTAAGCAAGTCCATTGCCTGAGTTAGAAAAAATGTTGCATTCAAATCATGAACATGAACAACCTTCAAACTTGCACCGTCTTGATAAATATCCATAATCGGGACTATTTTCTCATCTCTATCAAGAGTACTAGATAACACTAGACATGCAAAATAAGCATCAACATCTTTAAGGGACTCTTCAATATTTCGACTATCCATATTCACGTCATGTTCAACATACTGATTAAGTAATATCTCACTATCACATGATGAAATAAATTTTGTAAATTTTTCTTCATTGTATACAATACCGTTATGAATGAGTGCTGTCCCGTGCTTCACAAATGGATGAACATTCTCAATCTTAACACTATTAGCCCCGCCTGTTGAAAGGCGACTATGAAGAATAAAAGCAACAGCATTTTTCAATTCTCCTTCCCCAAATGTATCATATAAAGGTGGAGAATAAATTTCACTAGGAGCATCAACTACATCGTTGAATTCTGATAATATAGGAGTATCCAATTCGGGGACCACGCGACTGGCTGACTGCATTTTGCGCTTCTTTTTCTTTTTCCATGCATGTTCGGGCTTAAGCCATTTTTCTCCAAATACATTTCCGTCTTTGTCTACAGCAGCATATCCCAATCCGTCATCTTCTACTTTTGTCATAGAAGGCGTGATGTCTTTCATAATTTGGATAATAGTCCCCCGGTTCTCTTCATTTACTCCCGCAACTCCAAATACTTTACACATTTTTAACACCTTTCATTCTTTTTAGAATCTGTTGAGATTGAGTATAAAATTCGTCTTGTTGTACAATGTTATCATAACCTTCAGCATCTATTATCTTAATAACTTTTACTATATTTAAAGTTCTTAACAATTGTGTAAATCTCATATTTGGATTATCTTCCATTGCCTTTTCTATAATTTTTAATATTTCTTTATTTGCATCATATGTAGTCATTTGTTCTCCTAAAAAGGAATCTCATCATCATTTGAATATGATATCGTAACACCATTATTCAATGATATCTGTGTAAATCTACCTGAATTAGCTCTAATTCCAATAGTACGAGTATGATCAATTTTGGCCTCATCTTTTTCTATTTTACTATATTTTTTAATATAGTTCAATTCTTTTTCATCTAAATTTAATAATTGTTTCAATTTACGAGCGGAAGTAGAAACTTTCTTTGGAATATCTTTAGCATCAACTATCTTAACGAGTAAATTGATCCAAGATTCAATCCGTTCAATATCGCTACATCCTGCATGAATTCTAATTTCAATAGTTTTGTGGTCCCGAAATGCGTTCATATTAATACCTTTATATCTTACATCTCCACCAAAGGCATATGATCTAGATGCTAAATAATTATCTGTATTCTTAACTCGAATAGGTTTACAAAACTTATTTGATTTTCTTTTATGAGAAGTCAATTTGTATAAGAAATTTTGGAAAGAATATAAATTAGCAAATGCTTTTTTATGGTCTCTTGTTCTCATGTCTAAGTGAACATGAAGACCACACGTTTCGTTAACTCTGAATTTATGTTCAATTGCTAAACTTAATAACTTCTTAAGTGATTCTCCTATTTTAGTTTCGTGATCAATAAGACAAAATTCAACAGGATATTCATTATTATTAAAATTCTTAATGCTCCCATCATCTTTAATATTTACATTATTAATTAATTCTGGATATTTTTTGTTTAAAATTTTAGCAAAATTATTTCGACTTAATCCTAGGATACCCTCAAGTTCCACTCCAACGTGTTTATCACTACTTAACGGGGCTTTATATTCAAACCATTTTTTTAATCTATTTACATCGGCAAGTTTAGAAAATAATCCCGGCTCAGTTCTTGTTAGTCCGATTCTTTTTAACTGTTGACTATCGACACTTACAGAATTTGAAAGATAATTATACATCAAATCAGTATGAGAATTTGATTGAAAAGTTGCTTTTCGAAATTGTCTATTACGTTTAATCTCGTTTTGATAAAGATAAACATTATCTAATATTGTTTTTATAGAGGGTTTTTGATTTTTTGACTCAAAAACAAATGTATTCTTTTTTGAATCTTTACTATTCCATAAACCATAATATAAAATAGCATGATTACGTGGCATATTAATAACCATTTGATATTGTCTTTTAAAATCTTTTAAAGTATATCTCATATCTTGCACTCTACGCACATGATTATTCCAATAAGCATTGGTTTTTGGAACGTATGATTTTTTTAATTGATTTAAATAAATTAATCCGTCATGATAAACTTTATAACTATCTTTCGTTGTTATATCTTTAATTGTATATTTAATCATAAAACAATTATACCTCAAAGATTTATGAAAGTAAACTAAATAAAATAACAATCGTTAAGTAATGTAACATTTTTAACAAGTATATATAAGAATATATAACTTTATAATAAGAAGGACGAATATGAAAAATCGACAAAGTTACCATAAAAACTATTATACTAAAAATAAAAAGAAAATACAAGAAAAATATAAAAATTATTATAAAGAAAACAAAAAAATTATATTAAAAAAAGCAAAAAATTATAGAAAAAAACATAAAAAATCAATATCTAAAATGAAGAAAAAATATCATCAAAAAAATAAAGAAAAATTTAATTTAAGATCAAAAAATTATTATCATAATAACAAAAAAAGAGTTAGAAAAACAACAATAAGTTGGTTAAAAAGTTCAAGAGGCCGTTTTATGATGGCAAAACATGCTGCTAAAAAACGAAAGTTAGTTTGGAATATTTCTTATGAAGAATATACAAATATAAATCAAAATAAGTGTTTTTATAGTACTAAACATATATTGCCAGAACAAGGAAGCGGACTAGATAGAATTGACAATAATAAAGGATATTTAATAAATAATGTTATTCCTTGTTGCACAAATTGTAATTTAGGTCGAGCCAATAGATACACAGTAACAGAGTGGAAAATTATGATTAATGCATTAGAAGATCATAAAGAAAAACAATTGTCAGATAGTGACATAATTGATCAAAGCCAATAAAACTATAAAAGTATTTATCTTCCCAATAACGAAAACTCATAACTTCGTTTTCGTTAGAAAATAAATGTTTCAATTTATGCCGACGAAAACGGACAGTCAATGGATATAACTTCCAAATAACAGCATCTATTATACCATGAAAAAAGGTATTTAGGAAAGTAAAAAGAATACCTTTATCTAATCCTAAAACTAAGGAAGCGGGGACTACCATGGACACATGTATAATGCCTAAATGTTTTGCTAACCATTTGATTTCCTTAGATTTCTTTTGTCCCATTTCGCGGGACTGTAATAGGAAATCTGATATGAAATGAGTAATAAATAACCACGTCATAATCCACCATCACAAATATACATTAATGAATCAATCATATCTTGAGTGAAAGGACCTGACCGATCACTACATTTATAAACCAATCGTTTACATTCATTGATCTTATTAAGTACATTCATTTTGTCAATCCTTTCTTGTTGCTGAGGAGTGATGCATAGTTGATATAAAACAATCAATAATTTAGCCATTTATAACCCCTTGATTTTGTTAACATTTCGGACCGTACTGGACGATATATGTGTTAGTCCCCGATCTGCTATAAAATAAACTGTAGGAATTTCTAACCCTAGATCTTCATTCCAATATTGTTGAGTCTTTTCATATTCAAAGTCTTGACCATTTCTTAAGCCCCGAATTACTGCACTTGCCTTTAAAAAATTATAATCATCATTATTAAAATAGTTCATAGAAAATTCAGCTAACAATCCTTTAAACTCAGTTACTGAAACTTTATGTGATTCTTCAACTCCAATGCGATTGACTACTTGTCCCCATAGTTTGTCTAGATCTTGTAATGATCGAGGCTCTTTGTTTTCGTTTTGTCCTACAGCTACTACAATTTTATCAAACACTTGCAAAGCCTTACTCATTACATCGTCATGACCTTCATGCCACGGATTAAATGAACCTGGATATATACCTATCTTCATTCTTTTTCTCCATTAATAAGTGTTAAATGTTTTCTCTTTTCTTTTTG
>CAZRNW010000042.1:0-1246 GCA_964601535.1 uncultured Flavobacteriaceae bacterium | reverse complement strand
ATCTTCATTCTTTTTCTCCATTAATAAGTGTTAAATGTTTTCTCTTTTCTTTTTGTTGTTCCATTATAACCGTTTGCTCACCTATTAGCAAGACCCATTCTAAATAATCTAATCTTTCGTATATCTCTTCTCTCTTTTCATATGCAAATGTATCATAGGAGTCATCAATGAGGGCTATCTGATACTCTAAGAAGTCTATTTCCTCAGTGATTTTAAGTATTTCTGCTTTATTCATATAACTCCTTGACAATTGTTCATATTTGTGTTATACTGATACATAATTGTACTTGTCTATAATTAACAAGTATAATTAGGAGACGGTGCCCTTAAGAGATGAAAAATCATGTTGGCCACCATCTTGATTACTGATATACCGCATAAGTCTACTAAGGCACGGTACACGCAAAGACCCTGTGGCGCTAAAGAGAAAGTCCTGGGAACACGTGAGCAGCTCCTGGCCGCTAATGAGGCCCAGCTTGAACAATGCAACTCCAAAGATTGTTCTAGGTAATACAAGACGAGAAAGAGAAAGTCTTTCGCAATGTTCATTAAATGATTGTGTATCCAAAATAAACCTCAAGTCCTAAAGCTTCTCCGATAGGAGATGCTAAACAATAGTTAAAAATATATGTTCTCTCTAAAACTCGGCTTGTCGAGTTTTGGATTACATAGCCCAGCTAGCGGAGCGATTGTCTGGGCGATATGATTAATATTTAATGTATTTAAAATTCTTTTAAGGATAATATTATGTATAGCGAATCTAAACGAAAATATGATAAAGAATATCAACAAAAAAACAAGAAAAAAATTAAAGAAAGAGATAAAAAATATAGAAGACAAAACAGAGATAAAATTAATAAACAAAAACGAAATTATAGAAAAACTATTAAAGGAAGATATGTTCATGCTAAAATCTTGGCAAGAGTTCGAAAACTTAGTTGGGATATTTCTTTTGAAGACTACAGCCAACTCATAAAAAATGTTTGTTATTATCATCATAGTCATAATTTATCCCAAACAGGAATCGGATTAGATAGAATTAATAATTCATTAGGATATAGCATAGATAATGTTCTCCCTTGTTGTCCAACTTGTAATATAAATAGAGGAAATAGATATACAGTTGAAGAATGGAAAATAATGATTACTGCTTTAGAAAATTTTAGAAACCGTTAAAGTTTTTTTTCTTCGTTCTTAGTTACGGATGAGTTCGTCTTCTCAAATCCAATCATTTCTAAACTCACTA
>CAZRNW010000041.1:0-12583 GCA_964601535.1 uncultured Flavobacteriaceae bacterium | reverse complement strand
ACAAAAAGAAAATCTTGAAATAAAAAATAAAGAAGTTCTCGACTCAATTCATTATGCCAAAAGAATTCAGACAACACTTTTGCCTAATGAAAAGTATGTTGAAAAAACAATAGTCAGACTCAGGAAGAAGGATGACAAGAAAAAATTATAGATTTTCATTACATTTACTAGTATTGAAAACCCAGTCAATAAATGCTTTAAGAAATTGAAAAAAAAACCCGGATATAATTTTTTAAAATTCAGTAGCTGTAAAATTATTACAGTATTACTGTTAATTGCGTTCTTGCCGGTTAACGCCCAGCAGATAAGGAGTGATATGCCGTATGAAAACATAATCGATGCTCCCAATGATTCTGTTAAGGTCAGAAGGCTGATCCGCAATCTGTACATCTCCTGCGCAAAACACGAGTTTATTGTTGCTGAAGAATGCTTTAACGAAGCACTTTTATTAACTGAAAAAATAAAATTCAGAAACGGCGCAGTCTCATTAAAAGTAGCAATAAACAATAATTTTACCCGTAAAGGGAATTATAAAAAATCGCTTGAATTGTTATTTAAACTAAAGGCGACAACAGACAAAATGGGTTACATGAAAGGAACCGCGGACATGCTTGGCGAAATCGGGGTTATGTATTGGCGTTTGGGTGATTCAAAGAATGCTTTATATTTTTTAAGTGAAGATCTCAGGCTTACCGAAACTACAAAAATTCCTGAGGACATTGCCGCTATTTATAATAACATGGGTTTGGTTTACCGGAGCATGGATGATTATAAGAAAGCATTATTCTATTATAATAAAGCGGTGAATTTATTTATTAATAATAATATTGATGACGGCTTATCGGATACTTATAACAACATTGGTGTTTTGTTTCAAAAGCAGAACGATTTTTTTGTGGCATCTTATTATTTCGATAAGTCGCTGCAGATTTGTTATCACATCGGGGATAGTATTGGTATTTCAATTGCACTTGGAAATTTAGGTGACGTTAATTACTCTCTCGGAAAATTTGATGTATCGGAAAAATACCTGAAAGAAGCCTATGGTATTTCGGTACGCGCGGGTGATTTGGAGGGCGTTATGGAAGTTGGAAACTCTCTTAATCAATTGTATGATAAAATAGGTAAGCCTGACCTGGCGTATTCTTATTTTAAATCCTACATCAGCGCACGTGATACCATTAACTCGGCAGAATTCAGAAAGGAAGCATTAATAAAGGAAATGGAATTCAAGTTTAATAAAGAGGAAGAAAAAAAAGCCATTATGGTTGCTGCCGAAAAGAAAAGGCAAAAGCAATACACGTATATGGTGCTTGTAATTTTGCTTATTGTAGTAGTCTTCTCAATCATTTTATACACACGTTTTAATCTGACAAAAAAACAAAAAAACATTATTGAGGATCAGAAAAAAACTGTTGAGGAAAAGCAGAAGGCGATTACTGATAGTATTCATTACGCCAAACGAATTCAGGCTGCTCTTATGCCAAGCGATAAATTCGTCGATAAAGCTATGAGGCGGCTAAAGGATAAACATTAATATCCTCTTAAATCCTTAAATTATTAGTATTTTTGCGCCCGTATGCCAAACATTGTAGCCATAGTAGGAAGGCCGAACGTAGGAAAATCTACGCTCTTTAACCGCATTACCGAAACGCGCCAAGCGATTGTTGATGAGGTAGCCGGTGTAACGCGTGACAGACATTATGGCAAGGCAGAGTGGAACGGTGTTGAATTTTCAATCATTGATACCGGCGGATACATTCATGGAAGTGAAGATGTTTTTGAAGCAGAGATTCGCCGGCAAGTTCAAATTGCAATTGACGAGAGCAGTGTATTGATGTTGGTGGTTGATATTGAAGCAGGCGTTACAGAATTTGATAAAGTGGTTGCTAATCTTGTAAGGAAAAGCAAAAACAAAAAAATATTAATTGTCGCAAATAAAGCAGATAATCACGAGCGCTCAGCTTATGCTGCAGACTTTTATCAATTAGGATTAGGCGAAGTTTATCCGGTTTCTGCCATCAGCGGAAGTGGTACCGGTGATTTGATGGATGCTCTCGTAAAATTGTTACCTCCGGATGAAGGTGCATTGAATCCGGAAGTATTACCGCGCATTGCTATTATTGGCCGGCCGAACGTAGGAAAATCATCTTTAACCAATGCATTGTTGGGCGAAGAAAGAAATATTGTAACACCCATTGCTGGAACAACACGCGATACTATTGATTCACGTTATACAAAATATGGACATGATTTTTGGTTAATTGATACGGCGGGCATGCGCAAAAAAGCAAAAGTGCACGAAGACCTTGAATTTTATAGCGTGATGCGTGCCATTAACGCGATTGAACACAGTGATGTTTGTGTATTGATGATTGATGCCGTTTCAGGAATTGAAGCGCAGGATGTTTCTATTTTAGGATTAGTAGAGCGCAGTCATAAAGGATTAATGATTGTGGTGAACAAATGGGATCTTGTTGAAGATAAAACTGCGAACAGCACAAAAGAATACGAAGAACGCATCCGCGAAAAAATTGCACCGTTTAAAGATGTACCTATTTTATTTGTTTCGGTTCATGACAAGCAGCGTTTAATGAAAGTGGTGGAGACAGCGATGTTAGTTTATGCCAACCGTACGCGTCACATTTCTACAAGTAAATTAAATGATTTCTTTTTGCCTTTGATTGAGAATTACGGTCCCCCTGCCATTAAAGGAAAATATGTAAAAGTAAAATACGTGATGCAGTTAAAAGGCCAGCCCACTTTTATTTTATTCTGCAATCTTCCGCAATACATCAACGAATCCTACAAACGCTTTTTGGAAAACAAATTACGCGAGCAGTGGGATTTTAGTGGTGTGCCGATTGTTCTTTCGTTCAGGAAGAAGAATTAGGTTACATAAACAACTCCATCGCAATTTTATCTGCCATCAGTTTTCCCATTTTAGTAAGGGAATAATTGGAATCTGTTTGTTGTAAATCGTTTGGTACAAATGCGGCGCTGGTTTCGGTGAAGTGTTCCGCAAAATTATTTCCAAATTCGGTTTTAATGTAATTCAAATCGCAGCCCCATTTGGTGCGGAGGCGGGTTAAAATGTATTCGTTATAGCGGTTGAGTTTACTTAATGTCTCCGTTTCAAAAAATTCAACACCCGAGTTTATGGCGTTTACATAAACGGCATTATTCGAAATATTCCATTGTCTCGCAGTTCCGTTAAACGAATGTGCCGACGGACCAATCCCTAAATATTTAGCGCCCTTCCAGTAATTGGTATTATGCACGGCTTCAAAATCTTTTTTAGCGAAGTTCGAAATTTCGTAATGCTCAAAACCATTTTTATGTAAAGTATCCATCAATACAATAAATTGCTGTGAGCTTTTTTCGTCATCAACAACCGCTTCTTTTCCTTTACTAACGGCATGTCCCAGTTCCGTTTTTTCTTCAACGGTTAAATTGTAAGAAGAAATATGCTGCACACCCAAACTTAAAGCTTTTTCTAAAGTTTTTTTCCAGCTCTCCACCGTTTGAAATTTAGAACCGTAAATTAAATCAATACTGATATTTTGAAAACCTAATTCCTGTGCAAGTTTCACACTGGCTTCACTTTCTGCAGCGCTGTGCAAACGGTTCATCCATTTTAATTCTTCATCATTAAAACTTTGCAAACCAATACTCAAACGGTTAACGCCAAGTGCTTTTAATTCTTCTAATTTTTCCCTGCTCAAATCATCCGGATTACATTCTAAAGTGATTTCAGCATTTTTATTCCAGGTAAAATGTTTGGCAAGTGTTTTGAAAATTTTTTCTAATTCATTTTTATCCAGTACGCTTGGTGTGCCACCACCAAAATAAATACTATCAACCTTATTCTCTTTTAAAAAATTTTTCTGCAATTCAATCTCCTTGCAAAGAGCATCTACCAAATCACTCTTTGTTTTTAATTGTGTGGAAAAATGAAAATCACAATAAACACAAGCTTTGCGGCAAAACGGAATATGTAAATAAATACCTTGCATAGGAAAAAAAAACCCGGATTTTATGTCCGGGTTTTAAATTTATTAAATGTAGTATTACTCTAAATGTGAAGCTTTGTCCGCATGCTTAGCATCCATTTTTTTCTTATGGTCAGCCCACTTTGGTTGTTGCTCTGCAGTTAAAATACCATTTACACTTGTAAAGTATTTTTCTGTATTAGCTTTCATTTGAGCATGTAAAGCCTGTTTTTCAGTTTTACTTGTAGAAGCTTTTGCTTTTTCCCTTAAAGGTTTGTTAGCGTTAAAGCGATCTAAAGTAAATTGTTTGAATTTTGCTTTTTGAGTGTCAGTTAAACCTAAAGCTGCGGTTGCTTTCGCAGTTTCTTTATCAACTCTTTGCTCAATAGTTAGCTCAGGTTGCTGACCTGCTGCTTTTCTGTTGGCATCTTGCGCGAACGAGTTAAAAGTTAAAGCGCCTAAAACTGTGATGGTTAAAAATAGTTTTTTCATTTTATAGGTTATTTGAGTTTATACTTTGATTGCAAATAATAAGCTAAGTTTAAAAAAAAAGTCCGTTTTTGCAATTTTTTGGCTTTTTAATGATTGAACGGCCCTGTTTAGTTACTAAAAGCTAATTCTTACTTATTTAAAGCTAGTTTTTTAACGATTCTTCCCTCATTTGTGCTCAGTTCTATGAAGTAAATCCCTGCTTCTAAATGCTCTAAATTCAGGGTTTTTGCAGTTTCGTTAGCCTCCAATTTCTCTGTTTTTATCACTTCCTGTCCTAATTCATTAAATAACTTAAGGGTATAAATAGTTTCTCCGCTGTTTTTTAAAGTTATAACGCCATTGCTTGGATTCGGGAAAATAGAAACATGGTCTTCAATATTAATCTGATTCACATCCGCACTCACTGTAAGAATTTTACGCACCAGAAAATCATCAAAATAAAAACCATCCAGATTATAACCGCCATCGGAAGTCAGAACAAATTTGACTAAAAGGTTTTGTCCGAGGTAGGCATTCAAGTTAATTTCTTCTTTAATAAATAATTCCTGTAAGCCATCGTACATAGGTGTGGTTCCTCCAAATGAAGCAGGTGCTGTTTCGTATTTAGCACAAATCGGAAACCAGGTTGAACCGCCATTGGTGCTTCCCTGAATGGTTACTTCATCATAATTTTTCTCCAGAGCAAATTTGGTCCAGTACTGCATGTGCGCATAACTCGCACCTGTCAGATTCAAGTTGTTTGTTAAGCGGACTGTTTTGTTGGCGTTACTCGAATAATTTCCGCTCGGACTATCCGTAATACTTCCCGGGCCTGAATGGAATTTAGTTGTTGAATTTCCCCAGCCGCCTGCAATCCAGTTTGTAGCAATGGTGTTACACGGATCGTTCAATACTGTTACGGTATTTCCGTAAATTTTACTAATAGTATCGCGGTGTACATAAAATCCATTATCAACTGCAAGAATATATTTTATGGTTTGTCCTGATGTTAAACCTCCGCTTAATGTAAATGAAATTGAATCAGATTTAGTTTGATTTAATGCCATGCCCGTATAAACTTTTGCAGGACCTGTACTTGCGATGCCTGTACCAACAGGTGCAATTGATACTGTAAAGTTTCCGCTCTGTAATCCTAATCTTTGAATATCATATTGAATATAACCGGTTGTATTAAAAAAGAAATGGTCACGCTGATCAGTTACATTTGCAAAATTGGTAACGAGTTTAGCCAAATTTAAATTCTGATTGAAAGTGGTTTTACAAATATCAATAATACGCGATGATGCGGGCCAGAAACCATCACTCGATGAACCGGCTTCAGGTGTCATAGCTAAAATTTTTGGTTTAGTCATTTGCTCGCCATACATCCAGTCATCACTATCGCCATTAGTTACATATTGCACAGTTTGATCACCCGTGCCGTATAAAAAGCGGCTGGTTTCACACATCAAAATACTCCAGTTAACAAATGTGGCCGAGTCCGGTGTATATAAACTAGGTATATATCCCCATGGATAAATTAATAAGTTACTATAAGTATGGGCGTTTAATGCAGTTTTAAACTGACGTGCATTACAAAAATTGCGCATCGCCTGTGTTTCAGGTTCTGAGAATGCAGCTGTACCACGGTATGTATCGGAACTTGAAGTTGGCGATGAACCTGTGTTATCATAACCCCAGTTATAACCGTAATTACGGTTGAGGTCTACTCCAAAAGTACTGCCATTATTTCTTCTGTTCTTGCGCCACATACCGCCGCCGCTAGGATTTGTTAATCGGTTGTATTCATATCCGTCGGGATTCACACAAGGCACAAAAAACATTTCAGTATTATCAACTAAAAATTTTACATCAGGGTTAGTCGCATAATTTTCTAACAAATACCACATGTAAAAAATTAATTGCGATAAAGAAGCGGCTTCTCGCGCATGATGTAAAGCATCGTATAAAAGTTCAGGCTCGCTTTCATCAATATTCGGATTGTCAGAAATTTTTAAATACCAGATGTTACGTCCTTCAATACTCTGTACACTCAAAGGTTGCTTTGCCGTAATTAAGCTTGGGTACAGTAAGGCCATACTATCCAAAATATTTTGCATTTCGGTAAGTGTAAAATAACCGCCCATTGTGCCTAAGTGAAATTTAGATGGTTTTTTTACAGTAGGGTCGTTGCACAATCCGGCTAATGAAACTTTATTAATATAATCTTGCTTAATACGGTTTTCATAAAACGAAGCGAGGTCGTTTATTAAAACAGTATAATTGATTCCGTTTTGTTTAAGTAAGGCAACTTCCGATTCCGAAATTTCAGTAATAACAGCATTGCCCTTTCTCTCGGCATGATCGATGGTAATACCCAGTTTCGATAATTGCGGAATTAAATTATCCGCACCTTTAATTTCAACTTTATGGTATTTTTCGGTTTGTGAATGAACTGCACAAAAAGAGAAAAATAAAATGGCGCATAGAATTTTTTTCATCGGCTTAATTTTAGAGTAATGAAAGTACTGAACCAATCTTATAAATCAAAGCCGTTCGTCACAAATTCGATGAATTTCGTAAATGAGCGGTTAAATGAATTTAGATTTAGTAGTTCATGTTAAGATTATAGAAAACAAAACTCCACATATCTCCAAATTCATCAATTTGTTTCGTTGTTGGTTTTCCTGCACCATGACCCGCGTTTACATCAATCCTTATCAATGCGGGATTCAAACCATTTGTATTTTCCTGAAGTGTAGCAGCAAATTTAAAGGAGTGTGCAGGCACAACACGGTCGTCGTGGTCGCCGGTGAAGACCATTGTAGCAGGATATGTAGTTTTCTTAATATTATGTAAGGGCGAATATTTATAGAGACAATCAAACTCTTCTTTCGTTTCGCTGTTTCCGTAATCCACGCTCCATGCACGCCCGATAGTAAATTTATGAAAGCGCAGCATATCTAAAACACCAACTGTTGGTAAAGCCACTTTAGCAAGGGCGGGCTCTTGAGTCATCACAGCCCCAATTAATAAACCGCCGTTACTTCTGCCGTGTATTGCTAATTTATCGTGATTAGTATAACGGTTTTGGACCAGCCATTTCGCTGCAAAAATAAAATCATCAAACACATTTTGTTTTCTGCATTTGGTTCCGGCTTTATGCCAGTCTTCACCGTATTCGCCGCCGCCGCGCATATTGGCTACAGCATAAATACCACCCGCTTCTAAAAATACAGCATTACTTGCGCTGAAGTTTGGTGTTACAGAAATATTAAATCCGCCATAACCATAAAGGAAACAAGGATTGTTGCCTGTTTTAGTCATTCCTTTTTTGTACGTGATAAACATCGGAATTTTTGTTCCATCCTTACTCTCATAAAAAACTTGCTCGGTTGTGTAATCATCCGATTTGAATTCGATTTTTGGCTTGAAGGTTAATGTACTTGTGTCTCTTCCGGTTTTCAGAAAAGTATGTATGTAATTTTTGGCGGGAGAAGTAAACTGCACAACCGAATAAGTAAAAAACTTTTGAGGCCTCTCGGCGTGCAACTCATTTAATTTACAATAATCCGGCAGCGGAATTTCTTTTTCAAAAGTTCCGTCCATCTTAAACAAATACAAATGCGACGACACATCTTTCAGATAATTCCCTAAAATTTTATTGTTGCAAAAAGCAATTCCCTCCAATAAATCAGCTTTTTCACCAATCACATCTTTCCAGCTGTCGCCTTGTGGTTTATTCATGTCAATTTTTACTAGTTTATATTTTGGGGCTAACCAATTGGTGCGGACAAATAAATTAGAGCCAATGTTTTCTATCACATGAAAATCGTACTGGAAAGTTTGGGCAACCATAACAAACTCGCTGTTGCCTTTTGAAAGATCTTTTACCATCAGCATATTTCCACTGGTACTTTCATTTGTGTAGAGCATTAAAAAACGCTCATCGTGTGTAATTTGCGTATGAAATCTCCAGTTCGGATGTTCTTTACTTTCGTAAATCAAAACGTCTTTATCCTGTGTTGTACCTACGGTATGAAAATAAACTTTATGATATTCGTTTTTTGCGGTGTAGGTTCCTGTTTTTGGTTCATCGAAGCGGCTGTAATAAAAACCATTCGCTTTCCAGGCAATCCCTGAAAATTTTACCCATTTAATTACATCCGGCAAATCTTTTTTGGTGGAGATATCCATTATGCGGATCTCCACCCAATCACTTCCGGCTTTTGAAATGCCATAAGCTAAATACTGCGAATTTTTTGAAATGGAAATGCTGTTTAATGAAATTGTGCCATCAGTCGATAATGTATTTGGATCCAATAAGATTTCTCCTTTATCGCAACAGGTATCTTTCTGCGTATATAAAACACTTTGGTTTTGTAAACCATCATTCTTATACCAGAAAAAACGGTCGCCTTTTTTAAAGGCGGGTGTTTGTTTTTCGTAATTCCATAATTCTTTTAAACGCCCTTTTATTTTGTCACGGTAAGGAATGGTGCTTAAATAAGCATTGGTTACTTTATTTTCTTCCTCCACCCATTTTTTTGTTTCGGCACTGTTATCATCTTCCAGCCAGCGGTAGGGATCTTCCACTTTAGTTCCGAAATAATCGTCGCTTTGTTTTACTTTTTTTGTAACCGGATAAGAGAAATTAACTACCTCCTGCGCATAAAAGCAGCTGCCTGTAATTAAAAAAAACGATAAGAGTTTCCGCATGTGTATTTTTTTAAATTTGTATTTCAAAATTGATGAGTAATAATAGTAAATATATAAATCACCTACAACAAAGCTTAATTAACAAGGCTTCAAAATTAAGTGAACAACAATTAGCTTCTATAGCGGCTTATATGGGCTCAGGGCATAAATTTCTTGGCGTGAGTACACAAACACAACAATTGCTTGCCAAAAATATATACGGTTTAAAAATTGAAAAAAAAGAATTGTTAAACCTGATGCATGAGGCTTTTACCAAAAGTAAGGTGTATGAAGTGAAGAGCTCAGCACTTCTTTTAGCCGAATACCATTTTAAAAAAGAAGAACAAAAACTGTTGTATAAAACAATGCTCGCCTGGGTAAAGCATGTGGATAATTGGGGACATTCAGACGGCCTCTCGAAATTATACACTCGTTTTCTGGAAATGGAAGAATTTGAAAAACATTTTCTGCAAACATTAAGAAAATGGAACACGGATAAGAATCCCTGGCTCAGAAGGCAGTCGATGGTAGCCCTTTTATATTATGCGCGGACAAAAAACCAACACCCCCCGTTCAAAACCATTATTTCATTGGTTTCAACGCAGTTAGAAGCTCCGGAATACTATGTTCAGAAAGGTTTGGGCTGGACTTTACGCGAATCTTACAACGTATATCCCGTTTTAACGTATAAATTTGTGTCTGACAATTTTCATAGGGTTTCGCCAGTAGCTTTTACGGCGGCTATCGAAAAAATGTCGGACAAAGAAAAAAATACTTTAAAGCAAAAACGAAAAGCCCATCGGTCTAAAAACAAATAGCAGCGTGAAATTTACATCCCATACAATTTCTCTTTTTATTTTACTTGGCTTTTTCCATTTCAATGGGATTTCACAAAAATTATCTGCTAAGGATTATATCGAGAATTTTAAGGAAGATGCTGTAAAGGAAATGTGCCTAAATAAAATTCCTGCCAGTATTGTATTAGCCCAAGCCATGTTCGAGAGTGCCAACGGAAACAGCGAACTCGCCAAAAATGCCAATAATCATTTCGGGATTAAATGTAAAAAAGAATGGTGCGGTGAATCGTACGCAAAGGATGATGAAGAAGCTCAGGAATGTTTCCGGAAATATAATTCTGTTCTTGAATCTTATACTGATCACAGCATGTTTTTAAAAACGCGTCCGCGCTACGCTTTTTTATTTGATATTCCGGTTACCGATTATAAAGCCTGGTGTTTCGGATTAAAGGAGGCAGGCTATGCAACCGACCCTAAATATGCAAAACGCTTAATCGACATTATAGAAAAATATAAATTAAACGAATTGGATAAGCATCCCCTAATTGAGAAACCTGAATTCCCGGGTATGGAAATCGCAATGCCGGAACTCGACATCAGGGAAGTGTACCGTTTTAACCGCGGTAAATTTATCATCACTAAACAAGGCGATTCATTTTTTAAAATTGCCTCAGAGTTTAATATTGAACTCGAGAAATTAATGGAGTACAACGACATTAGCCGCGGCGATAAAATTGAGATAGGGCAGAAGCTGTTTTTAGAGCCGAAGCGTGAGCGGGCCAAAGAACCTTATCATGTGGTTCAGAAGGGCGAAAACCTGAGGTCAATCTCTCAAATACATGGTATAAAACTCAGTATTTTATGTAAAAACAATCACCTAAAGCCTGAAAATGAACTAAAACCGGGGGAAATCTTATACCTACGCGGTAAAAAACCCTTTCAGGCTCTTCATCTTACCTCAGAGGGGTACTGATTTCACTAGATTTTTGCTCGTTTTTCAGCAAAAACCCACCCATTTTTCGCTAATTCTTCTATCTTTGCAATCTTAATTTTTTATCAAATGAGCGTATTAGAAAGCATTCGTAGCCGCACCGGTTTATTGGTGGGATTAGTTGGATTAGCCTTAGCTATTTTTATTTTGGAAAGTTTATTGGGATCCGGAAGCACACTTTTCGGTTCTAACAATACAACCGTTGGTACAATCGACGGTGATAATATTGATTACACGCAGTATTCGAATAAAGTAAACGAGCAGATAGCAATGGTTATGCAAAATAACCCGAATGCTAATGTTGATGATGCAATGCGTACCCAAATCAGCGATATCGTTTGGAATCAGTTCATCTCTGAAAAAGTAATAAAGCCCGAATATAAAAAAGTTGGTGTTTCTGTTTCTGAAGACGAGCTTTATGATTTGATGCTTGTACACCCGCATCAAATGATTCTTCAGCAATTAACTGATAAAAATACAGGCCGTGTGCACGAAGCAGTAGCAACCCCTGATGGAAATCTTGATTTAATAAAATTAAACCAATGGGTAAATGGTATGAATCCGGATGCCGAACGTTTCTGGATGAATCTTGAAACAGGAATTGCAGAATCACGTTTAGCTGAAAAATATGGAGCGCTTATCAAAAAAGGATTATATGTAACAAACGCAGAAGCTAAAGAAGCTTATAAGGCTCAAAACAAAAACATGAATGTTGGTTTTGTTATGAAACGTTATACTTCTGTTTCTGATTCTGCAGTGAAACTAAACGATGATGAAATTAAAAAGTATTACAACGACCATCTTTATCAATTCAAATGCTACGAAACAACACGTAACATTGAGTACGTAAGTTTTGATGTAGTTCCGAGCGATCAGGATATGAAAGATATTGAGAAGAACGCGAATGAAACGGCTGCAAGATTTAAAGCACTTCCTGCAAAAGAAGACTCTTCTTTTATTGCTGAAGAAAGCGAAGGCGGACAAGTTACAATCAGCGACCTTAACAGAAAAACAATGATTATCCGCGACTCTTCTGTTTATACTGATCCAGTTGGAACAGTTTATGGTCCATATAACGAAGGCGCCTATTTTAAAATTTACAAACTTCAAAAAATAAAGTCGATTGCCGATTCAGCAAAAGTGCGCCACATTTTGGTTGGATTAAAAAATCCGAGAACAAATAAAGAAATCCCTGCAGCGCAAGCGAAACGTACGGCAGACAGTTTATTGACTTTAATAAAAGAAAAGAAAGTTGTTTTTGATTCGCTTGTAAAAACCGTGAGTGATGATTTAGGTTCAGTTGACAAAGGCGGATCTTATGGCTGGATGAATGAGAATACAGGGTTTGTACCTGAATTCAAGAATGCAGGTTTGGAAGGAAAAGTTGGTGATATTTCTGTTGTGCAAACCCAATTCGGTTATCATATCATTGAAGTAATGGATGTATCGAAAACTAATCACACAGCTTACACCGTTGCTCAGATTTTTAAGTTAATTGCACCAAGCGCTGAAACAACAAAGGAATATTATAAAGCAGCAAGCGACTTTGCCGGACAAAACAATACTCCGGATTTGTTTGAAAAAGCAATTGAGAAGCAAAAAATAAATAAGCGTCTTGCTGAAAATATTAAAGA
>CAZRNW010000040.1:0-12766 GCA_964601535.1 uncultured Flavobacteriaceae bacterium | reverse complement strand
TGTTGCAGCGAGTTTCATTTCCTCGTTTATGCAGGTAGCGCGCACATCCATAGCTCCGCGGAAAATAAAAGGAAATCCTAATACATTGTTTACCTGATTAGGATGATCGCTTCTTCCTGTTGCCACAATAATATCTTTTCTTGCGCTGATGGCGTCTTCATAAGAAATTTCGGGAGTAGGATTTGCTAATGCGAACACGATACATCTTTTCGCCATGCTCTGAACCATTTTCTGATTCAGAATATTTCCTTTCGATAATCCGACAAAAACATCGGCGCCCTTAATTGCTTCTTCCAGTGTATTTATTTTTGTGCTCTCTGCTGCAAAGAATGATTTGTATTGATCAAGGTCAGTGCGGCCTTTATGAATAACGCCCTTGCTGTCGAGCATTAAAATATTTTCTTTTTTCACACCAACAGCAATGTACATTTTTGCACAGGAGTTGGCCGAAGCACCCGCGCCGTTGATAACTAGTTTAATGTTCGACATTTTTTTACCGGCAATTTCTACAGCGTTTAATAATCCTGCTGCCGAAATAATAGCGGTACCGTGCTGGTCGTCGTGCATTAAAGGAATATTTAATTCTTCCTTTAAGCGGCGTTCAATTTCAAAACACTCGGGAGCTTTTATGTCTTCTAAATTAATTCCGCCGAAAGTGGGCGCAATATTTTTTACTGTGTTAACAAATTCATCAACATTTTTGGTGTCAACTTCAATATCGAAAACATCTATATCAGCAAAAATTTTGAAGAGTAAACCTTTTCCTTCCATTACAGGCTTCGATGCAAGCGCACCAATATCACCTAAACCAAGAACTGCAGTACCGTTTGAAATTACCGCAACAAGATTTCCTTTAGCGGTATATTTGTACGCATCTTCTGCATTTTTTTCAATTTCTAAACATGGTTCTGCAACGCCTGGAGAATAAGCAAGTGTTAAGTCGCGTTGAGTGCTGTATGGTTTTGTGGGGATAACTTCAATCTTTCCGGGCCTGCCTTGTGAGTGATAATCAAGCGCATCTTCTCTTCTGAATTTGGCCATAAATGTTCAAAAATTAGTGAATAGCGAAAATACGAAAACTTTAGGAAAAAGGTAGAAATTAACAAGGATTAAATACTCTGATTATCAGTGTTTTAGACAATTACTGGCGCTTGTCAAAACCCCACAATAATTTGTTGCGAAGTGTTTCAAAGAAATGCTGTCCTTCGAAGATAATCATGTTAAATCTGAAATCAGCTTTTTTGATTTTAATTTCGGTGCTTGCGTTGATTTGCGAAGTGCGTGAATCGAGAGAAATATTAAAATCATGGTGACGCCCACTCACTTTAAAGGTTAAAGTTTTGTTATTCGAAATGACAATTGGACGAACATTTAAATTATGAGGCGCTATTGGTGTAATGATAAAATTTTCTGATTCAGGAACCATGATGGGTCCGCCGCAGCTAAGTGAATAGGCAGTAGATCCGGTTGGTGTAGAAACAATTAATCCGTCGGCGAAATAGGAATTTAAAAAAACATCATCCACAAAAGTATCAATATGAATCATTGCTGATGAATCTTTTTTGTGAATGGTAAATTCGTTTAATCCGTAATTTACATTCTCAAATTGCTTTTCTCCTCCTACAATCTCCAATAATTCGCGTTTGTCGAGTGTAAATTTTTCACTCAGCAAAAGTGAAACCGCCTTCTCAATATCATCTTTTGAAACCGATGCTAAAAATCCAAGCCGACCGGTATTAACACCTAAAACCGGAATTCCGGATTTCCGCACCAGTGCAATTGTTTCGAGCATAGTACCGTCACCACCCAAACAAATAACATAATCTGCTTTTGATTTCAGGCTTTCTGAGCTCGAGAAGGTCTCCAGCTTTGTGCTGAAATTATATTGCTTTTGTAAAAACTGATAATAGGGTTCGTAAACAATCAAGCTCACCTTTTCTTTGCCTAAAAGAGCAATTAATTTCTCGATATAAAGCGGATGATTGTCTTTAGTGTTGCGCGCGTATACGGCAATTGTCATACCCCAAAGGTACGAAATAATTGTTTTACATTTAGAGAAGTATTTTTAAAGCCTTGAAAGCACAAAAAACAGATATCCGCATCGATACTTACCTCTGGGCAATACGAATTTTTAAGTCGCGCTCACTGGCAAGTGATGCAATAAAAGGAGGAAAAGTAAAATTAAACGAAAGCAATATTAAACCCTCCCATCTGGTGAAGATAGGAGAGACATACACTATTTCTGTTTCTTCAAATCATAAAAAAATAGTTGAAGTTAGTGCACTTACTGATAAACGCGGCAATTTCGAAACAGCAAAAAAGCATTACATCGATCATTCGCCTCCAATGGAAAAAGTTGACAAACAGGAAAAAGCTTTTTTTACGATGAATGTAAAAAATGAAAAGGGAACTGGACGTCCAACCAAAAAGAACCGAAGAAAATTAAAGAAAGATGGAGGTTGGTTTTAAATTATACCAATGAAATATCGAACTGAACTAAGTCAACAAACTCCTGAACACGTTCATCAATATCTTTTTGTGATAAATTAATCAAGCGTTCTGTTCCGAATTTCTCAACGGTAAAACTAGCCATTGCGCTGCCGAAAATAATAGCGCGTTTCATGTTTTCGAAAGAGATGTCTTTTGTTTTTGCAAGGTAACCGATAAATCCTCCGGCAAAACTATCACCTGCACCAGTTGGGTCGTACACGTCTTCCAATGGAAGCGCAGGCGCAAAAAACACTTCTTCTTTATTAAATAATAATGCACCGTGTTCGCCTTTTTTAATTACTAAAACAGAAGGCCCCATCTTTAAAATTTTTTGTGCAGCTTTTACCAATGAATATTCGCCGGATAACTGACGCGCTTCTGAATCGTTAATGGTTAAAACATCAACCATTGTTAATGTTTTTTTCAGGTCATCTAAAGCAATATCCATCCAAAAATTCATAGTATCTAGTACAATTAATTTCGGACGCTTCGTCATTTGAGAAATAACCTTTTGCTGCACTGCAGGAACTAAATTCCCGAGCATTAAAAAATCAACCTGTTTTGCGTTATCAGGCACAATTGGGTCAAATTTTTCGAGTACGTTTAATTGTGTTTCTAAAGTATCGCGGCTGTTGAGGTCGTTATGATATTTGCCAGCCCAGAAAAAAGATTTTTCTCCTTTTTTTATTTGCAAACCATCGAGTTTGGTTCCTTTCCCTTTCAGAATATCTAAAAATTCCTGCGGGAAATCATCACCGATAACAGAAACAAGACTGATGTCTTTATGAAAATAGGAAGCGGCTAATGCAATATAAGAAGCGGCGCCGCCAACAATTTTATCTGTTTTTCCGAAAGGTGTTTCAATTGCATCAAAAGCAACGGTACCAACAACTAATAAACTCATATTTATAAAATTAAATTTCTAAAAAAAAGAGGATGCATTTTTTTTGCATCCTCTCAAAGCTCCCCCTCCTGGGCTCGAACCAGGGACCCCGTGATTAACAGTCACGTGCTCTAACCAGCTGAGCTAAGGAGGAATCTTTCCCAAACTGGGGCTGCAATATTACTATGTATTTTGCATATAACCAACAGAAAAATGCAGATTTTGGGCATTTTTAAGCCTGTTTTCTATCTAAAAACAGCTGGAAAAAAAGTAGCTCTGATAGGAATCGAACCTATATCAAGAGTTCCGGAAACTCCCATTCTATCCATTGAACTACAGAGCCTTATTTTCACAAAGATAATCCATTTATTTACTTAGATTTATAATAAATTTATCCTTTTCGCGTTAAAGATATAATGAGAAAGAAGTTAAATATACTGTACGCTTTATTGCTTAGCGTAGTTGCAGGATTTAGTCAGGTTAGGGTAGGCGAGTGGAAAGACCACTTGAGTTATAATTCTTGTAATACTGTTGCAAAGGTTGGTGACGCCGTTTATGTTTCGAACGGAACCGGCTTGATTAAATACACTATCTCTGATGGCTCCATAGAACTTATAAGTAAAATAAATGGTTTATCTGACATTGGAATCGACTTATTACGTTATAATCCATATAACGGAGCTTTATTAATAATTTATAATAACGCCAACATTGATGTTTTAAAAGACGGGGTAATCACCAATTTCTCGGATATAAAAAGAAAAACAATCACGGGTAAAAAAAACATTAACGAAGTTACTTTCAGAAATAATATTGCTTACCTCGCCTGTGGTTTCGGCATCGTGATTTTTGACACAGATAAAATAGAGGCTAAAGACACCTACTATATTGGCCCGGGCGGCGCTTACATTAATGTTTATCAGATTGAGTATACAGACTCAACGCTTTTTGCAGCAACTTCCGGCGGACTTTATAAAGCAAATACTTCAACTGTATTAAATAATTTCCAAAACTGGAATGTTGTTGGCGGAATTCCTGCAGGAACTTATAATGGCGTAGTGAGGTATAAAAACAGGATTATTACAAGTTATTCTCCTTTTGCTGCATCAGGGGTATTAAATAAAGACACGCTATATTCATATAATGGTACACTATGGCAAAAAGAAATGATAAAAGCATTTCCTTATATAATTCAAAAACTTTTCCCTGTTGCTGATAAGAATTATTTTTGCACGCATGAGCAATTTGGATTCGAAGTATATAATCCCACAGAATTAAGATCTGTTTATGTTTATGGATACCCTTTTAATTATGCGGCCATTAAAGATGTTTCGTTTGATTTTGGAGGAGGCGTATATTGGATAGCTGATTTAGTAAGTGGTTTTGTACAGAGTTATGGTGATTTTACACAAAGCTATCCTAATAATAGGATAACCGTAAATGGAACACATAGCAATTATGTCAGTAATATTGATGCGTTTGAAGGGCAGGTTGTTTCCTCACCAATGAAAATTGACGAAACAGGAACCGCGCATTTCGTTAAGGAAGGATTAAATCTTTATACAGGCAGCGAATGGCAGTACGTTAAAGAAAGTGTTGTTGATACGGTATTTGATTATTGCTTCGCTTACTTCGACAGAAAAGACCCTACGCGTATTTGGGCTTCAAGCTGGATTGAAGGACTGTGTGAGTACCGTAACGGACAACTTGTAAAAATTTACAATAGCGTTAATGCCGGTATTCCTAATTTACCTGCCTATGCGTGGTGGCACAGAACGGCTGGTCTCTCGATGGATGAAGAAGGAAATTTATGGATAGGCGGAAGTGATGTACAAAATTTCCTTACTGTAAGAAAAACAAATGGCTCGTTCCAGAATTTTAATTTTTCATCAGCAACACCTTTTGTTGGAAGGATACTAGCAGATAAAAACAATCAGATTTGGGTTACGTTTCCGAGAAGCGGTGGTGTAGTAGGGGTTTATAATAGCGTGAATTATGCAACTGCAACCGGTTTGGCGGTTTATAAAAACAATAATTTTGCCGCACCCGGCGCAAGCAATTTCAAATTTTTAACCCTAAGCGAAGGGCAAGGAAAACTGCCCGATGCATATGTTTTTGCCATTGCCGAAGACCATGATGGAAAAATATGGATTGGCACCTCAAAAGGTATAGCGGTTTTTTATAGTCCGGAAAACATTTTTAATGGAGGAAATTACGACGCACAACAAATTTTAATCACACAGGATAATCACGTACAAATTTTATTGGAAACCCAAAAAGTTACTGCAATTGCGATTGACGGAGCCAATAGAAAATGGATTGGAACCGAAGCAGCAGGCGTATTTTGTTTTTCTCCTGACGGACAAAAAGAGATTTATCACTTCACAGCAGAAAACACTCCGTTGTTTTCCAATCTTGTTCATGATATAGCTTATAATGAAGTTACAGGTGATGTTTTTATTGGAACAGACCAGGGAATTCAATCTTACCGTACCGAAATTATTAAAGGCGAGGAGGAGTATAAAGATGTACACGCGTATCCAAATCCGGTTCGGCCCGGGTATAATGGAAATGTATACGTGAAAGGATTAATCAACGAATCTGTTGTAAAAATAACAGATATCAATGGTAATTTGGTGTGGGAAACAAAATCACAAGGGGGGCAAATTGTTTGGGGCCTGAAAAACATCAAAGGACAAAAAGTAGCTCCCGGAGTTTATCTTGCATCCTGTGCATTATCAGACGGCAGCACATCAGCCCTCACAAAAATATTAGTGATGAATTAATATGCTGGTTAAAACAGAAGGCATTATTCTGCAAAACATAAAGTACGGCGACAAAAAATCAATTCTCAAAATTTTTACAAGGCAACACGGACTTGTTACATTCAGCGCCATCGCGGGGAAATCAGCCACAGCTAAAATCAAATCAGCAGGAACTTTGCCACTTCAGCAAGTTGAATTAAGCTATCACCTTAAACCAAATAAAGAAGTTCTGCAACTAAGTGAATCAAACCTGATTTATGTTTGTGAAGATGTAAGTAAGAAGTTTGACAAACTTGCCATAGCCCAATTCCTGAACGAAATATTAGTTAAGTGTATAAAAGAACAACACCCCAACGAATTGCTTTTTGACTTTATCACATCATCCTATAAATGGTTTAACGAATCCACGGGCGATTACAATAATTTTCATATCTGTTTTCTTTTTGAGCTGAGTAAATATCTTGGCTTTGAACCGCACAACAATTATAATGCTCATAATCTGTACTTCGATACACGCGAAGGTCAGTTTACGGGGGCATCATTAAGTTTTCCATTAGGATTTGACGCAGAGCAATCCAAACACTTTCTTAAAATATTTGATGCAAATTTACTCGGGAAACCATTGGTAAGAAGTGAAAGAAACGAACTTTTAGAATGCTTGCTTGCGTACTATAAAATGCATGTGGCAGGATTTAATGAGCTGAAATCGTACAGCGTGCTGAAGGAATTATTTAATTAATAATCGCGGTAAAAATTCCAGAGACTGGTTTTTATTCCGAAATAGATATATGGGTTTTGTAACTCATAACCTCTGGCATCGTAAAAACTCCGCTGGATATAACCTAATTCAACTCTCAGATTCATTTTTGGAACCACGAAATAAGTTAAGCGCAAATCACTTTGCATAAGAGTTGTTTTTACGCCCTGTCCGATTTTATGTCCGTACTCATATGGCCGTGTTGTATAAGAGAGAAAAATATTTTGACCAACATTCGAAGCTGATGTGCTATCGACTCCAATTTCTGAATACAATCCCTGAGCACTAATCATGAATCTTCCTTTGCGGTAAGATAAAAACCCAAGGTATTCTTTAAAGTTTGCGCCAAAAGGATGAGCAAGTGGCTGACCGTAATGCGCATAATTTTGAGGGATTGAACCATGTGTATAAGTATAAGGCCGCACCACATTATACTCTGCCTGAAAAGTGAGGCCTTTTATATTGAAGACGTTGATGTATTTTAATCCGGCCTGTAAGCCTTGTTTATTAGCCCACCAGCCATTACGCGCCCTGATTTCTTTTAAAAAAAACTCATCCAATGCCAGTTGTCCGTATAATTTTACACAAGAAAAAAATTTGGCAGAAACATTCAAACCAATAAATGCATTATCGGGAGAACCAACAGAATATTCCTGCGGTCTGTAAAAAACAACGGGACTTAAATAATTCGGATCGAAACCCCGTGCGCGGTTTGTATCGGATCCCTGCCAGATAATATTTTCAAAAATCGAAACATTTAGTTCTTTAATAATGTTCCAGCTTAAATAATGAAATGTGGCATACTTATCCTGAAATTTATTTTTAATGCCGTTTGCATTGGTAATGTCTTTCATCCAGGTATACCATACGCTGTATTGAATATTCCAGAAGTTAGCATTAATACGGAAGTAAGGATAATTAGCTGCGATATCAGACAACAAAAGTGAACGGTAACCATCACCAATAAAATGTTTTCCATTGCCTAATTGTAAATTGAAAGTTTTGTTTGGAGAGTAGGAAGCATAACCGATGAAATTAGAATAGCTATAAGAATTATTTCCTGATTTATAAGCCATGCCTAATCCGGGAATAAGCATACTTTGTTTTACAAGTGTATCAGTGAAATAAGGATAAGTAACATTAGCGCCGAAAGCCGTTCCCTCAATTGTAAAATCATTATTGATGTTTAATTTGGCGCGTAAGCCTCCGCCCAATTCATTTATATTTTTATTTAAAAGCACATCATATCCCGTTTGTAAATCAACAACAGGCATAAACTGAAAATTATACTGATTGTGTTTTTGCGGCCCTTCATTTAGTGTTTTGCTAAGAAAAAAATTCTTGATTAGATAATGTTTATAAGGCAAACAACTATCATTATAATTGCTTAGGGTTGAAAGCAAATAGGGCCTGAAACTGCCGTGAAAATCTGTTGATGGATATTTTATACTCCATTCATCAATTAATTGCTGGGTTTCCTGATTTAAAAAAACATTCTGGGCCTGAGGATCGTTTTGAGAAAAGCCCTTTATAAAAATGAATAAAATAAAAATGAGTATGAGGCCCGGCTTATTCTTCAACTTTATTTGATTTTACTTTGTATGCAACCAGAACCCACACAATAAATAATCCGCTGCAAGCCATCACTGTAAGTAATGATAAACTCGTGTTGATGTAATAACTTAACAGGGAAACTCCAACAGTAAAAATGGTGAACAAATAAATAATTAATACAGTTTTAACATGAGAACAGCCGCAGTCAATTAAACGGTGATGCAAGTGATTGCGGTCGGCCGAAAATGGGGATTGCCCTTTTATAGCCCGTATAATAAAAACACGGAGCGTATCAGTTAATGGATAAATTAAAGCAGCAATGGCAAAAACCGGATTAGATACGTTAACCCAAAATGAATCAAGACGGTCGGCAGGATATTCTATTAACTCGGCACTTAAAACGTAGATAAACATTCCGATAATCAACGAACCGGAATCGCCCATGAAGATTTTGGCAGGGGAAAAATTGAAAACTAAAAAGCCTAAAAGAGAACCCGAAAGTGCAAACGACAAAGAGGCTAAAGTATATTCGTTGGCGAATACAAACCAGGTTCCAAAAAACACTGTTGCGAGAAAACCAACACCGGCCGCCAATCCGTCAACACCATCAATTAAATTCATGGCGTTTACAACTACTATATAAGTAAACAGTGATAAGAAAATACTTCCCCAATCCGGAATTTCTTCTATGCCAAAGACACCATGCAGACCTGTTATTTTAATATTTCCCATTAAAATTAAAATAAGACCAACAACAACATGGGCAAATAATTTTTTTACAGGAGCGGTTCCAATAATATCATCTTTAACCCCAACAAAAAACAACACTAAACTGGTTGCGATTAGAATCTGGAATTCTTTTACCGATTCCATGATTAAAGAATATTCGTGCAGGTCTTCAATATTGTACCAAAGTGAGAATGAGAAAAGGGTAGCTGCATAAATAATAATTCCACCAATAGTTGGAATGGCGCGTTTGTGGATTTTCCTTTCTTCGGAGGGGAGATCAATTAAATTCTTTAGTATGGCCACTTTAATAATAGCCGGAGTAGAGTAGAGCACTACAACAAAAGCGGTTATAAAAACTAATATTAGCAGTTCCATCTAAAAATCGTAATAGCTGTTGAACAAACTTGTTTTAAAACTTAAATATACGTAAGCCGTTTTGTTATCCGGAATTCCTGTTGCAAAATAATCCTGCATGCGGTATAAAAGGCCGATGCTGATATTTGCGTTGTAAGCAGGATTAACCGTATAACCTAATTTAAAATTCATATATTGATTCGAATAAAGCTCTTTGTTTAGATTTGTAACATACTGATAACTGTAACGTGCGTTAAAACATAAACGCTGAAATTTATAATCTAAAACGCCTACTAATTCTTTTCCGTTTCCCGCTACATAAGCAATATTTTGATTGTAATGAGAGTAGGATTGATTGGCGGTGTCGGTAATCGGACTGGTATATGTGCTTTCACTAACATCATTATATTCGGCCTGTAAAAATAAGTTTTTAACCTTAAACGCATCAAAGTATTTTATTCCCGCCTGATAAGCGATACCGTTTCCAACAACGCGGGTATTACTTAAATCATCAGCCAATGCCTGGGCATACAAACTTATTTTATTTGTGATTTTTAAATTTAATTCGGAGCCGGCTACAATATTATTTTTATTATTCAAGCCGTAAAAGCCAAGATTAGTATAAATAACAGGATTAAAATACTGCCATTCGAAGTGCTGAACATTGTTTTTGTCGCCCACCTGCCACATCATGCCCTGAAAAAAACCAAGGTTAAACCATTTGGCAAAATTAATGCTGAGGTGCTGAAAAGAAGCGGCTTTCTTTTGAAACAAACGCTCGGTATTAGGAACAACTTTTTCACTGGCCGAAATCAAATTCATAAAAGAAGCATAAATGTTGGTGTATTGTACCCTGCCTTTAAAATACTGCTGCGTAACTCTTACATAAGGATAATTGAAGGCATTATCACTTAAAAACAAAGAACGGTAACCTTGTCCGATTTTTTGTTTGCCATGACCCGCCTGTATATTAATATTTTTGCAAGGCTGATAGGAGAAAAATCCTGAAGAAAAAGTATAGTCAAACCCCCTTGATTTAAATACCTTCCAGCGGCCCTGTCCCGGCACTATACCAAGAGCCCGGTTATAACTTTCAATATAATTTGGAAAAACAGATTGATTTTCGGCCAACATCGTTTCAAAATAAAAATCCTTTCCAAGTGAACCGCTTGCAATAAATCCGCGCGTATTGGTGTAGAGTTTCCGCTGCAGAGTATCTTCAGTATCCCGTCCGAATTCAAAATTCAAAAGGGGGTCAACCTTAAGGCTAAATTTTTTTTCTGATGAATTAACGCCGATGAGATCTGTTCGGAAAACCCTGTCTAAAAAAGGATCCTCGCTTATGTATTTAAATACCGCATGCGTATCGGAGATGTTTTTATATTTTACAGAATAAAATGGAATGTATGGCTTGATGGATGAATGGATTGACGAATCTTTTGCGGCCAAACTTCTTTCCGTTAAAAGGGAAAAAGAATAATCATTAGGTAAGTTATAAAACTGCGCGCTTGAAACGTAAGCGGTAAAAAGAAATAGTATAAACGCTAATTTAAATATTACATAGGAAAATCTCAACAGCATTTATAATTTAAAATTTTTAATCTTTCATTCCGTTACCAAACCTTAACGCCTTCTTTTTTTCTGAAATCCTCATAAACCATTTTTATACCGGCTTCCAAATCAATTTTGTGTTTCCATCCGAGGCTATGTAAAAAACTTACATCCATTAATTTTCTGGGTGTGCCATCAGGTTTTGATAAATCATGCTTAATATCTCCTGCGTAACCAACAATTTTTTTAATTAACAGCGCAAGGTCTTTAATAGTTAAATCTACACCGGCGCCAATATTTACAATTTTTTGTCCGCTGTAGTTTTTCATTAAGTAAACACAAGCGTCTGCCATGTCATCCGAATGCAAAAACTCACGCATCGGTGTTCCTGTTCCCCACATTTCAACAAATGGAGCATTGCTTTCTTTTGCATCATGAAACTTTCTTATTAAAGCAGGAAGCACATGAGAATTATTCAGATTATAATTATCATTTGGTCCGTATAAATTAGTTGGCATTACCGAAATAAAATCGCAGCCATGCTGACGCTTATAAGACTCACAAAGTTTTATTCCTGCAATTTTTGCAATGGCATAGGGTTCATTTGTGTCTTCTAAATAACCGGATAATAAATATTCTTCTTTTAAAGGCTGTGGCGCCAGCTTTGGGTAAATACAGGAAGAACCCAGAAACATTAATTTTTTTACTTTATTTACAAATGCAGAATGAATCACATTGTTCTGAATCATCATGTTTTCATAAATAAAATCGGCGCGGTAAGTGTTATTGGCGTGAATGCCCCCGACTTTAGCGGCAGCCAAAAAAACATACTCCGGCTTTTCTTTTGCAAAAAAATCTTCAACCGCCTGTTGCTTTCTTAAATCTAATTCTGCCGAAGTTCTGGTGATAATATTAGTAAATCCCTGTTTTTGTAAATTGCGCAGAATAGCTGAACCCACCATTCCCCTATGTCCGGCAATATATATTTTAGAAGAAAGTTCCACAGAATTATTCTTTATAATTTAAAACCTTGTGTCCGCCTTCAAGTAAATATTTATCGCGCTTAAATAATTCAACATCGCTTGCCACCATTTCTTTGCACAATTGAGCAACATTGCGTTTTGGCTCCCATCCTAAAACTTTTTTTGCTTTTGCTGCATCACCAACCAGTAAATCTACTTCTGCAGGACGGTAATATTTTTCATCAATCTCAACAATAACTTTTCCGGTGGCTTTGTTGTAACCTTTTTCGCCTGCGTCTTTTCCTTTCCACTCAACGGTAATGCCAACTTCGGCAAACGACATCTCAACAAATTTTCTTACAGAAATTTTTATTCCGGTGGCTAAAACAAAATCGTCAGCTTCTTTCTGCTGCATCATTAGCCACATACCTTCAACATAATCCTGCGCATGTCCCCAATCGCGCTCCGCATCCAGATTTCCTAAAAATAATTTTTCCTGCATTCCCAGACTGATTTTAGCAACAGCTCTGGTAATTTTTCTTGTCACAAATGTTTCGCCTCTTACAGGACTTTCGTGATTAAACAAAATTCCATTGCAGGCATATATACCATAAGCTTCACGGTAATTTTTTGTAATCCAGTAAGCGTAAACTTTTGCAACGCCATAAGGACTCCGCGGATAAAAAGGAGTTGTTTCTTTTTGTGGTATTTCCTGAACCAA
>CAZRNW010000039.1:0-12801 GCA_964601535.1 uncultured Flavobacteriaceae bacterium | reverse complement strand
AAAAGGAATCCGTATGCATTATGTGCGTACACATCAGGAAACGCTTATTTATCTGAACAAAGCGGGGTATAAATTTGATACAACAGTTCATGCCTTTGAAAATCCTTATAACGTAGGTGAGATGTGGGAATTTCCTTTTCAGATAATGGATGGCTGGGTTATTGAAAACGGAAAAAAATGGCAAAGCGCTAATTTACAAGAGGCGAAAGACCGTACCAAAAAGCAAATTGAAAAAGCGCAGAAACATAATTTAAAGTATTTAGGTATTGATTTTCATGATCTGTATTTCAGCAAATCATTTAATACCTGGCTGGAATGGTATATGTGGGTGGTGGATTATCTGGTACAGAACAAAATTGAATTTACTAACTATCCCCGGGCCATAATGGAGTTGGAGCAATTAGAAGAAACTGAAAAACCTATAAGTGTTAAACTTTGAGCCTTAAATTACTTATACTGACGCAATATTTTCCGCCTGAAGTTGGCGCGCCACAAAACCGTTTATTCGAATTGGCTGTACGTTTGCAAAAAAAAGGTGTTGATGTAAGTGTATTAACCGCCATGCCTAATTATCCGAAAATGGAAATTATGGAGGCTTACAAAGGGAAAGATTATTTGTACGAGGAAATGGAAGGCCTGAAAGTGCATCGCGCATCCATTTATGTTTCAAAAAGTAAATCCATCATAAGCAGACTTAAAAACTATTTTTCATTTGTTCAATCCAGTAAAAAGGTTGGTGTGAAATATGTTGGGGAAATAGATGTTATTTTATGTGAATCCCCGCCGCTTTTTCTGGGTTATAGTGCAATGTATTTGAAACGGAAGAAGAAAGCCAAGCTAATTTTTAACGTGTCAGATTTGTGGCCGGAGTCGGCTGAGAAATTAGGCGTTGTAACTAATAAATTATTATTGAAACTCGCTTATAATCTGGAAGCTAAATTATATAACAGTTCAGTTTTAGTAACCGGACAAACGCAAGGCATTTGCAAGGACATTAATTACCGTTTCCCAAACAAAAAAACATACTGGTTGCCAAATGGGGTTGATTTGAATTATTATAAACCGGAGTCGGTAAATGAAAATAACTGGCGGAAAAAAAATAATATTACGGAAAATGATTTCGTTTTTTTATATGCCGGTATTATTGGTATTGCACAAGGGCTGGAAGTTATTTTGAATGCCGCTAAATTGGTAAAGGATAAACCGGATTTGAAATTTGTTTTGCTGGGAAGCGGACCTGAAAAAGAAAAATTGATTGAGATAAGACAAAAAGAGAACCTGAACAATGTTATTTTGTTAGATGCGGTAACTAAATCAGAAATGCCTTCCGTTCTTAAATCTGTGAATGCAGTTATTGTTCCATTAAAGAAACTCGATTTGTTTAAAGGTGCCATCCCATCCAAATTATTCGAAAGTTCGGCCATGAAACTTCCTGTTTTGCTTGGGGTTGATGGCGAAGCGCGTGACTTATTTGTTGAACAGGGAAAATGCGGTTTGTATTTTGAACCTGAAAATGCGGAGGAATTGGCAAAACAGGTGTTGTTAATAAGTGGCGACCGAAAACTTGCATTGCAGCTTGGGGAAAATGGCAGAAACTATGTAAATGCTAACTTTAACCGCGACCACATCGCAGCAAAATTTTTAGAGCAATTAAAAAAAATATAAACTGAAAAAAACAGCCGAAATATTCTTTAATACATTACCTGTATTGCTTTGTTTTTTAATGCCGTATGGAATAATACTTGGACCCTTTGTAATATTGTGGTTTATAGCATCGTGGTTTATTTTTGATAAGGAGCGTTTTCATTCCGGTTGGAAAAATCCATGGTTCTTAATTATGTTCTTCTTTTTCCTGATGCATTGTGTAAGTAGTGTGTTTTCGGATAACAAACAGGAAGCCTTAACGGGGGTAGAAAATAAATTGAGTTTCCTGGCATTCCCTTATTTTTTCTTTTTATACAAAATGAAAGACTCAACCGTTAAGCGGATGCTGATTGCTTTTGTGAGCGGTTGTTTTTTTTCACTGGTTGTTTGTTTAGTGAGGGCAGTATATGTTTATTTCAGCAGCGGTGAGGACGAGTTTTTCTACAATAAATTTTCTATTCTGATACACGCAGGTTATTTTTCGATGTATATGTTGTTTTGCATATTAATCGTGATGTTTGCCTATCCTAAGTGGTTTGGCAAGGATAAATGGGTTGGTATTATTTCTTATTTTCTTGTTTTAGCATTTTTGGGGGGAATATTCTTGTGTGCATCAAAGATTGGTTATTTAACCGCCGTTTTAGTATTAATAATTGCGCCGATAATAAAATTTAAGCACCGGCTCAATCTGAAAATATTTATAATCTCTTCTGTTTTATTACTGGCGGTATTTTTTACACTATTAAAAGTATTTCCAAAGCCTTTTGAGCGCTTAAATAATGTATTCACTACCTTATCATCCGAAAATATTGATAAAACATCAGGCGAAAGTACCGCTGTTCGTTTATTAATATGGAAAGAGAGCAGGGAAATTATTAAAGAGAATTTCTGGCTCGGAGTTGGAACCGGCGATGCGAATGATGTATTACAGGAAAGGTATAGAAAGAACGGTTTAACAGGTGCGTTGGAGCATAATTTAAATACCCATAACCAGTATTTCCAAACCGCGATTGCACTGGGTATCGTTGGTTTATTGATAATGCTGTTTCTTACTTTTGGTGTTATGATTTATGCTTTTATGAAAAAACATATTCTTTTAGTTCTGTTCAGTATTATAATCATTCTTAATTTCCTGGTCGAATCAATGCTGCAAACACAGTCGGGCAATTTATTTTTTACCGGCTTTTTATGCCTGATGTTAGCGCATGATGTGCTGAAATTCCGGGATGTTTAACAAAAATTTTCAGAAAAAAAACTCACACGCAGAGGTTCTGCGTTAGTTATAGTTTTTGGGATGTAATTAAGCTGCGGGTAAAAGTGTAATCATATAAAAATACAGCAGTACATTACGGTAACCAAAAAATAAATAACAAAATCTAGTATGCGTTCTTGCATTTGCATTTGTTTGGTACAAATTCCGAATAAAGTGGCCCGGAAGCAATAAGACCGGCTTTATTTTGTTAACCGGACTTTGTTAATTCGGCTCCTTGATTACTAATCGAAAGAGCCAATTTATCCCTATCTTTATTCAACTTTAAACCTGTTTATATGAAAAAAAATCTACTTTTCACCATTGCTTTAATTATTAGCCTTAGCACGAATGCGCAGCCGGGGCTTTCAAACATGAGCTTCGAAACATGGAGTGTAACACCATTCGGTAATCAACCTACAGGTTGGTTTGGTTTTGCTGTTTCTCAACAAAATACCGGTGCCCAACAAGGCAGCAGGTATGTAAGAATAGCTACAACATCAACTACCAGTTCGACTTACGATGGTGCTTTTTTTCTTACAGCAGTAGTCACTCCAACAGCAGTATATAGTGGCGCTCCTTATAACCAGAAACCAACTGCGCTGAATGGTTTTTATAAGACCTCGGGCTTGGCTGTGGGCGATACCGTAGTTATAACAAGTTTTCTTCAACTAACAGGAAACTTGATTGCCATGGGAACACCTTTTTTTCAAACGACTAACGTGTCGGGTTGGACCTCTTTTTCCGTACCATATAGTTATTTCTCTACAAATAATCCGGATACAATTCACATTATGGGTATCTCGAATTATCAGGCTTATGGCGGAGGTCCCAATGCAATTGGTTCCACTTTAGATTTGGATAACCTGTCACTGCAACTTGCCACCGATATTGATGTTATGTCAGTTGGAACTTCATTTATGGTTTATCCGAGCCCTGCTACTACTGAGATCAATTTCCTTTCGAAGGACAAAACAGCTTCTGTAATTGTTATAACTGATGTGACAGGAAGGGTAATTGATGAAATTGGAATTGAAAATGAAAAAACAAGAGTCGATCTGGAGAAATATTCGTCCGGTATTTATTCATATTCAATAATGAATACTGACAAGAGTATTTTGTTGCAAAGTAAATTCATGGTCAATAAATAAAATGAAAATTAAAAGGAGCTATTGCTCCTTTTTTTTGGATTAAACCAAGAGACAACAAGTGAGAATCGTCACTAAAAAATAGATTACAATATCGAGGAAACGCTCGTGTGCCTTCATTGACAATTATTTTAATGTTACAATAACGGACCTCGTGGCAAAATATTACACTACGAAAAATTTTATGAATCCTTAACAATATTAGGACAATATATGCGTTCAGGATTGTTTCTTCTTGCCGCCAAGTATGGCAAACAGAAGAACGGGCAGTAAAAATATATCGGCAATCACTGCAATAATAATGGTAATGCAAATCAAAAATCCAAAATAAAATGTGCTTTGAAAGTCGCTGATCATTAAGCTGATAAAGCCTCCCATTAAAATAAAAGTGGTAAGTAAAATCGGTTTCCCGGTTTCGAAATAAGTGCGCTTGAAAGCATACATCAAACTCTTGCCGTAGCCCATTTCAATTTTTAACCTCGAAATAAAGTGAATGGTGTCATCGGTTGCCACCCCAAAGGCAATACTGAACACAAGCGAGGTTGCCGATTTTAATTCTATACCGCAAAAGCCCATAACCCCGGCCATGATAACCATAGGAATTACATTCGGGGCAATAAATACCAGCACCATCCTCCAGCTCCTGTGCAAAAAGTAAGTTAATAGGGCGATTATAAAAATTGAAAAACCAAATCCCTGTAACATGTTATTTACCATGTAATCATTATTGAGGTCAACCAAATGAGCTGCACCCGTAACATTTACCTCTATTTCTTTTGGGTTTATGTTAGCTTCAAGATATTCTTTTAGTTTCCTGTTGTGTTCTTTTACATGAATGCTGCCTTTATCCTGTATTTTGGCACTAATGCGTGCGCTTTTTAAATCCGTACTCACAATCCGCTTTATGTCTTTATTTCTCTTGTTCGCTTTAAGTTCTTTAACGATGTCATTGAAATCATCTTCTTGCGGAAGCGTATTATTTACATCATCATTCATCGCTTTATAAACCGATTTCACAATTTGAGGTGGCGAGTATAAAAATCCGGCGGAGTATTCTTTTTTAATAAAGGCATCAAGACCATTTAGTTTTTGTATTACATCGTAATCCCAAATAGTTTTACCTTGAGCTTTTATTTTTATTTCAATTTCCAGCGGACGAACACCGCTGTATTCTTTATCGAAGAAATTAAAATCCTGTTTTATTTTTAACCCGTCACTTAAATCATCCAGTAATAAATTATTGATTTTTATTTTACTGATTCCGAAAACTGAAATAACAATCAGTGAAATTGTTATGACTACAATCGTTTTTTGATTTCTGAATATCCAGAAAAGTCCCTTACGCATTAAATTGTAAGTGTTGTTATTATGACCATGAACCGTTACTAATTTTTTCGGAGTAAAGAAATAAAGCAAAGCGGGCAGAAGGGTGTAAGTTAAAATAAAGGCGATGATAATCCCGACGGAAGTATAAACACCAAAATCGCGGATAGGCGTAATGCTTGAAAATAATAAGGACAAGAAACTTACAACTGTGGTGATTAAAGTGAGAAATGTAGGGAAACCTACTTCTTTTAAAATAAGGGGATAGATTAAATGTTTTTCAGTTCCTTTAGCAGCCTCTTCAAAATATTTCGAGAAGAAGTGAACAACATCACTCATTCCGGCAATAAAAATCATGGTCGGCAGCATCACGCTCATGATATCAATAGGTTTTCCAATCATTGCCATGATACCAAGTGTCCATAAAATAGAAATAAGTACGATAGACATTGGGACAACAATACCATAAAGGCTTCTGAAAGAAAGCCAGAGGAAAAAAATCACAAGCACAAATGCCAGCGCCATGAAATAAAGAAATTCTTTTTGCAGTGTTTGCAGATAAACATCCTGGGCAAAGATGCGTCCTGCATAATGTATTTCATCAAATTTATATTTGTTAATGCACATTAAAATGTTTTTAGCGAGTGTATCTGATTTTTGTTTGCTGATACCTTCGTGAGTTTTAATGTAAATGGTAAGTGATTTCGCATTCAGCGGAAAAAAGGAACCAATATATTCACCCGATTTATAAATGTTGGTACTGTCTTCTTTATAGAGTTCAGGGTTATCGTAATGCAATAACTTAGTTTGCAAGGGTACTAAGCCTCCTAATGAAAGATGTTTGAGATTGGTTGGAGAAACGACACGCGAAACGTATTGTAATTCTGTAAAATCCTTTGTGAGTGAATTTATCTTTTCAAGAAAGTCTTTTTTAAAAATACCGGATTTATTTTCGAGGGCAACAAGAACAAATTCATTATCGTATTCGAAAGTTTTTTTGAAATTATCGTAAACCCCCAATTCATTATTTTCATTCGGAAAAAAATCTTCGAACCTGTAATTGAATTTTAGTTTCGTGATTTGTAATCCGCTTAAAACAGAAAATCCAATGACGAAGACCAGTACTAATAAATTATATTTCTTTTGGTTTTTGATAAATTCAAAGATAGGATTTTATCACAAGGGAAATTAATCATTAAAGCCATAAAACAAAAAATCCCACCAAAAATTTAGTGGGATTTAGCACCTTAGTATTTTTGGGGCAACAGTTACAGCCCGGAAGTTCCTGACAATACACTAATATCAGTTCCATCTGAATTTACTTCAGGCGTTATAGCAATAACCGGAACTTTTGAATGGTGAATAACCTGTTGCGAATAAGGGCCCAGGAAAAATCCGCTGATTTCAGCTTCCTGATCAGTCATGATTATCATTAAATCAGCCTTTACTTTTTCGGCGTGTTTAATAGTACCATCGGCACGGTTTTTCACATCATTTATTACCTCAGTTGTGCAAATCACAGATTTATCGGTCGCTATTTTTTTAATCTGATTCATCACGATATCCATTCCCGGTTGTTCATTTGCATCATTTTTCCCTAATAAACCAACCACATGTAAATGCGCGCTGAAAATTTTAGCAAGTTCAATTGCGTAATTTACTTTTTGGCGGCTGTGACCTGATGTATCAATGGGAATTAAAATATTTTTGTAACCGAAACGGCTTGCCTTTTCGCTCATGGTCATAACCGGGCAACTGCTTTTTGTAATTACTTTTAAAGTATTGCTGCCTATTACTAATTCTTCAAGCGGGGAATATCCGTGAGTTCCCATCACAATCATATCCGCTTTAGTTTCCTGGGCATTATTAATTATTTCTTTAGTAGGATTGCCTAAACTCACAATGGTATTTACCGAAACGCCGTATTCTTTGCTAACAGAAGCGGCCAGTTCGTTTAATTTGTTACTCGCACCTGTTTCGTAAGCGGCAGGGTCTTCCATATGAAGCGGTTGTTCAAGAACTGCATAATGTTCGTATTGCTTATTAATAACATGTAAAAGAGTGACATCGCCTTTTGTGTATTTCGCCAAAAAAGCACCGTGTTTAATGGCTAATAAAGAAGTTTCTGAAAAATCGACAGGGATGAGAATGTTGGTTGATTTAAAGTGTATCATGGGTGTTTAGTTTTAATAATGATAAATATACAATAAATTTTTAATGCGGTAAACTGACGGAAATCAAATCTAAAACTGATGGATATGTGTTTTTTGTAACTAAATTTTTTATAGCCGTTTCATCCAGCCATTCCACTTTCTCAATATTTTCGCTGGTTTGAGGGATTAATGTTGACTTGTGTGTGCTTTTCATCAAAAACCAATAGGTTGTTTTAAGTGCATATTTGTTTTTGTAAAAATAGATGTGATAGGTGGAGGGAAGTTCTTTAATTATTTCAAGTTGTGTAATTCCGCATTCTTCCTCACATTCGCGGACGGCAGCCTGGGCAGGACTTTCGCCTTTATCGAGTTTTCCCTTCGGTAAATCCCATTTGCGGAGGCGGTAAATAAAAAGATAATTTTGATTTTGTTGTATAAGGCCACCGGCAGCTTCAATGTAAACAAATTGTGTTTTTATTTTTTCAAACAAAGAATTTACATCACTGCAAATTAAAATCAAATCAGGTCCGTCGTTTTGTTGAATAAAATTTTTTATTCCCTCATTCAGTTTATCTGAATCTAAATCATTAGTTTTTACAATTAATTGATTCCCTGCAGGTTGAATATCGTCAGAGCTTAGGAGTATAAATTTAGAATTAAAGTACACTTTTTTGTTCATAAAAATCTCTTTCTAAAAGGGTTTATAACGCTATTTTTGCGGCATGACCTCGTTCGATGACTCTGCGCATAAAATTGCCGAATTTTTACTACAAATCAAAGCTATAAAGCTGAATCCCGAAAACCCTTTTACATGGGCCAGCGGAAGGAAATCGCCTATTTATTGCGATAACCGAAAAACTTTATCCTATCCTCAAATCCGTACATATATACGCCAGGAATATGTAAACATGATTAACCAGTATTTTGGTCGCCCCGACGTAATTGCGGGCGTTGCCACAGGCGGAATAGCCCAGGGCGCATTAATTGCTCAGGAAATGGGATTACCTTTTGTTTATATACGAAGCGAAGCTAAAAAACACGGCTTAACCAATATGATTGAGGGTGTGGTTGAGAAAGGACAAAGCGTGATTGTAATTGAAGATTTAATTTCTACAGGCGGCAGCAGTTTAAAAGCAGTGGATGCTTTGAAAGAGGCGGGCTGTGTTGTAAAAGGAATGGTTTCGATTTTCACTTACGGATTCGATGAAGCAACTGAAAATTTTAAAAAAGCAAATCTTCTGGTTAAAACCTTAACCGATTATAATATTTTAATTGAGGAAGCCTTAAAGAAAGATTATATCACCGAGAAAGATGTTGAATCTTTACAGGCATGGCGCAAAGATCCTGCTAAATGGGGATTGATAAGCAAATAATTTTTTGGCAGAATTCACTATAACAAGCGATGTACAGCCAACCAAATCAACGCTGAAACAACTGTACAATTTCTTAATCGATTTTAAGAATTTCAAATCTATTTTACCGGAAGATAAAGTCGAGAATTTTGAGTACACGGCAGATTCCTGTAGCTTTACAATCAGAGGAATTACGGCTATGACTATTAAACAAGTCAATAAAACCCCGTTCACAAGCGTAAAATTCCAATCGGAAGGTCTCGCTAAATTTAATTTCATTCTCGAAGCAAAATTTATTGGTGAAGCAGAAACACAGGGACAATGTCAAATAGAATTATTTGCTGATATGAATCCTTTTATAAAAACGCTCGCAGAAAAACCATTAAAGGGATTAGTTGATACAATGGCATTGCGTTTATCACAATTGGAAATCTTCTCTGCGTAACTCTGCGTGTACTTCTGCGTACCTCTGCGAGAAATTTTTGCGTCTTAGCGTCTTTGCGAGAAAATTTTACGGACGAATTAAAAGGAACGAAGGCGTTTCTTTTTCTCCCATCACAATATCTTTCGAGAAAACATTAAAGCCATCAATACTTAATATGGTAAGATTGTAATTGTAAATATTTGCCATATCCCAATTCTTGCGGCTTATTAAACGCATGTTATTAGGAGCGTAATTTTCAAGATTATTAATTTCTTCTTTAATTTCCGTATTAGCTTCAATCAATCCGTTATAATCAACAATTGTTATGCTTACGTTACTGTTCTTAATTATTTTTTTGGCGTAAAACAATAAAAACACGTCGCTAATGGAAACAATAGGTAACAATACACTTTCAACCTGATCTAATTCGTGATCAATAAAAATACCAACAGGAATTTTACTGTTATTAATGAAAGCATTCGATTTTTCATCAAGTATATTCTGTGTTTTAAAAATATTGCTGCGCCCGGTTAAAGTACCAACAAGTTTATCCGGACTCAAAACGTTCGCTGTAATACCAATGAATTGTCCGAGTAAGGTGCCTTCAAATACAGATTGCCCCACGCCAACCAGCATTAAATCGTAGGCGCCTGAATTGGCATCGCTTAAAATTTCTTCACTCACATCATTACTTACTTTGTAATCGGTTTTAAGGGTCAAACCTAATTTATTAGCTTCTGCTTTTATGGGTTTGAAACTTTCTTTTTCGTATTCTGCCAATTGATATTGATTGATATCAGAAGAAGGCGTAACGTGTAGCGCCATAATTTCTGTTGAGTTTTTTGAATAGCCTGAAATTAAATTAGCAACACGCGCTAATTTTTTTCCGCTTTGCGGATTAGCGAAGGATAAAAGAATTCTGAACTTTTGTTTTACTTTTACTAAAACTTCATCGGAAACATCCTTTCTGAAAATCCAATTAATCAAATCAAGTGCAGGACCTGTCATAAACGTAGTAACTACAGCCATAATCACCAGCATCGCGAAAATTTCAGGACTCAATACACCTAAATCGTAGCCAATGTTCAATACAATTAACTCCATTAATCCGCGGGTATTCATGAGCGCGCCGATGGATAAACTTTCTTTCCAGCTTTGTCCCACAAACCTGGCTGCAAACATACTGCCCCCGAATTTCCCTGCAATAGCAACAAGAATTATTAGTCCGCATACACTCCACAAATGACTATCGTTTAACAAGCCGATTTGCGTACGTAATCCGGTGAACACAAAAAAAAGCGGAAGTAACAGTGCGAGTGCAACAGATTCCAATTTTTCAATGATTAATCTTCTGAAATTAATGGAAGGAGGCATGATGGCGCCTGCTAAAAAGGCCCCAAACAAGGCGTGTATACCAATAATTTCGGTGGTGAATGAGGAAATAATTAAAATACCGAAGATGGAGGCTACTACATTTAGACTAAGCGATTCTTTATTGGAATAAACCTCTCCGATCCGTTTTAAAAAGGGCTGCACCAATTTTAACATGATTAATAAATAACCGATAGAAAAAGAAATGGTAAACAAAGAACTTACAAAAGAACCCGCTTTTACAATTGCGATTACCGCGGCAAGAATACACCAGGCGGTAATATCATCAGCAGCCGCACATGTGATAGCGATAGCACCTAATTTTGTTTTGGTTAAGTTCCGTTCCTGAATAATCCTTGCCAATACCGGAAAGGCCGTTATACTCATGGCAATGCCCATGAACAAAGCAAAGGATGTAAATTCGATGCCTTGAGGTGCAAATTCTTCATAAATGAAATAAGCGAGCCCCATACCTAATGCATAGGGAATAATAATGCTGGCGTGACTGATAACAACTGCTTCCTGTGCTTTGTTTTTCAGAAGTTTTAAATCGAGTTCCATTCCAATCACAAACATAAAAAGCACCAGACCAATCTGACTTAATAATTGAAGGTTGCCTAATGAAGTTTTAGGAAATAAAAACAAACTGTATTCGGGCCACCACATACCGAGCAGGGAAGGGCCTAAGAAAATCCCAGCTAAAATTTCACCGATTACTGTAGGCTGACCAATTTTATTAAACAGAAAACCGAAAGTACGGGCTGTGAAAATGATGGTTAAGATTTGTAATAATAAAATAGCAAGGGGGTGCGTTACGTTATGGTGAATTGTTTCTGAAAAATTATCAAGAATTGAAATTCCAGAATTGGCATGCGGTAAAATGTTTTTCGAACCTTGCAGATTTTTACCTTGCAAATTGAGGAAATACATGAGTACTGCGAAAGCACCTATAGTGATAACGTAGAATAGTATATTTTTGTATTTCTTCATTTATTGAGGCAAAGTTTTTTGTTTTGTTGGAAAATAAAAAACAAATCCTGCAACAGTTCTTAAACCGGCATTAAAATCGTTTACCCAATCGGAAGCATAATAAGGAGCAACTTCAAAAAAAACACCTGCATTTTGAAATGCAAATGGAAAACCTTCAACGCCAATCGGAATTACAGCACCGTATTTATCAGGCCGGTCGATATTCCATTCGCCGCGTGCACCAATCCCAATATGAAATCTGACTTTTTCAAGTAACACAGTTCTGAAAACAACATTAAGTTCTGAAAGAAAAGATGAAGCCCCTGCTTTTGCAGTAAAAACTGCTTTCGAGATTCTTGCATCCAAACAGGCTAAAGAATTTTTCCCGCTTCTGAAACCAACACCTGCTTCGGTTCCTGTTGAATAAAATCCAATGCCGGCACCAGTTTGCGAAAAAGCATTTGTGCTAAGGGTAACTGACATAAGGATTAGTAAAAATTTTCTCAGCATAAAATTACAAATTAATTGGGTACAAAAGTACTTGGCTGCCGTAAACGAAAGGACCAACCGTAATGAAAAGGCTGGGAATGTAATAAAACAGTAAAAAAATGTAATGAAACTAATTCATCCAGGCTGTGAAATTGCGGCGGAAACTCTCACCCAGACTTAAAATCGTTTTAGACTTACCATCAGTTTTTAAAACAATTTCATCTGATGTATATGCCTGAATTACTTTTTTGGTAACAATATCAGCTTTATTCACCTGAAAAAATTGTTTGACCGGCAAAATGGATAAGAGTTTTTCGAGTGTGATGTTTTTTAAAATTAACTGATTGTTATTTTGAAGATGTACTACTTTATCGCGTTTATCGATTTCGGAGGTGGTGATGTATTGAATTTCTGCAAAATAAATGGTGGATTTCCCCATATTGGTATTCCAGCTGAAAAATGTTTTACTGCCGCCTTCGTTTAGTTGTTTCTGGGCTTTTAGCAAGGCCTTCTCCAATCGCTCTTTTGTTACCGGTTTCTTAATAAAATCACAAGCCTCAATTTCAAATGCATTCACGGCGAACTCAGGGTAGGCAGATGTAAAAACAACCTGTTTGTCTTGTAATAATTGCGCAATTTCAATACCGTTAACATCGGGCATATTAATATCGAGCAAACA
>CAZRNW010000038.1:2698-12916 GCA_964601535.1 uncultured Flavobacteriaceae bacterium | reverse complement strand
ATTTCATTGATATCCTGTAATAAATTCGATTTGGAAATTAGTCATACACCCTTATATTTGTTCAAGTTTTAATAAAAATCAATAGAAATGAAAAAATTAAGCCTTGTTTTACCTCTTACTTTAGGAGTTTTATTATTTTCCTGCGGCGGCAATAAAGAAGCCGATGATGCAGAACATGTGGATACAACCGCATACGTTGTGCCTGAAGATACCACCCCCATTACAGTAAACGAGGAAATTAAATTCAAATTTGATTTTGCTATTGCCAACATTCCTTCTCCGGTTGGGATGATTAACGATTTATCGAATTGGGGCGTTGATTATAATGGGGCTCTTTTAAACGACCCAAAAAAATCATCCAATTATAAAGATGAATTTACAAAATCGGTAACCCTTGGTATTTATAATATAGATATGAGTTACGCCATGATGAACAATCAGGGACAGGATGTAATGAAATACATGAAAACCGTAATGCTCCAATCAGACAACTTAGGATTAAAAGGTGCCGTTGACCGCATGATTGGAAAACGGGCTGAAACTAACTTAAGCAACAAAGATTCATTATTAACTATTCTAAGTGATATTTTTGTGAAAAGTGATTCTTATTTACGCACTAACGAGCGTGTATTTACTGCTTCATCTGTATTTGCAGGAACCTGGATTGAAGGTTTGTATTTGACTTGTAAAATTGGTGAAGCAGCTACTGAAGCTGACGTAAAAGCAAAAGCACACAAATGTTTGTGGGACCAACGCTTTTATTTAAAAAACTTAATTGATCTTTTAGAAGATTACAAAGACAAAAAAGAAGCTGTATCATTAAACGACGAATTCAAAAACATCCACAAAGACATCGATGCTATTAAAGATGCAAAAGATATCGACGATGCAAAATTCAAAGCCATCGCTTCAAAAATTTACGCTTTGCGTGATAAGATTACGGGGTAACAGTTCCCAAATAATATTGAAAGCCTTCCTTGATCAGGAGGGCTTTTTTATTAAAAGTATTTTGTACATTTATTAATAATTGCAGTTTAAGGAAATATTTAAACTAAGTGTTGGTCAGGTAGCACTAATAATGTTTGGGCCTCTTTTGCTCATTCCCTTTATCGGCATCTTCGGTATACTGGGATTCTATATTTTTCTGGCGCTTTGGCTCTATAATCTGGGCGTCGAATTGTTTCCTCTGCTCCCACAAGGTCATAAATTAAATTTATGGCGCTTTAAATTTTATTTTTTTGCAATGCTATTGTGCGCGTTCAATGCAGCTTATAAGATGTATTTGGTTATTTATTCAGATTTGTCTTTTGATTATTTAGCAAGAATAGCCCCCTTATTAAATATACTAATACTGTTCTTCCTTCTTAATACTATGTATTTTATTGCTAAAGAAATAATTTTCATAAAAGATAACAAAACAGAAGTGAGCTTTGCAGACAGCATGGGAGTATTTATCTCTTTCTGGCTGCTTCCTTTTGTAATCGGAATCTTATTTTTACAACCAACCATAAAAACAATTTTTGAAAAACAAAGTGAAAAAGAAACAGAGGGTATTGAGGAGGAGCAAGAGTCTGAAGAAATTACAGAAGAAGAATTAATAAATTATACCATTCATAAATACAAATGTCCAGAAGGCGAATTGACAATCAACCAGGAATTACATCAGCCTAATTTCGGAGAAAAAGTTTTGTTAAACGGGAGTCCCGCGCCAACAGGTAAATACAAAATCGGATTTCTTCAAACAATTATTGTTGTAGATGGTAAAGTAGCGAAAGAGTTTCCAGCGGTTCCTGAAGATGAAATTATTCCCACAGAAGAAAAAAAGGAAGAAAAAGCCGCGCCAACATTTACAAAACATACCTACCAATGTAGCGAAGGAGAATTAGTAATTGAACAAGAGTTTCAAATGCCAAATTATGGAGAAACCGCATATCTTGACGGGAAACCGGCTCCAACCGGGAATTATGAAATCGGTTTCTTGCGATCAGTATTTATTTCAGAAGGCAAAGTATCTCCGAAAACAAAAACGTAATTACACCTACACTATTAAATGCAAATCTATCTACAAACATCAGGCATCTTAATAATTATCTTAGCCCTTGCACATTCGGCGTTAGGAGAATGGAAATTATTGAGTCAATTAAAAAATGATTCGCTTCCTTCTATTAATGGCATTCCTGCTTTATTTAAGAGCGGTGGCTTCAGTAAAAATACAATCCGTTTTGTATGGCATATCACTTCTGTTTTTGGTTTAAGTCTTGCTGTTATTTTACTACATTTTTCAAGCCTTAATGCTTTAGGTACAACTGAGCTCTTTATTGTAAAAATTATTTCTGCCTCAATGTTATTGGCGGGATTAATCACTTTAATTTTAACCAAAGGCGCGCACATGGGATGGATTTTATTTTTTGCTATCGGTATTCTATGCGCTTTATCAGTTTTCTAATCAAAAAATAATACTACATTTGCGCTATGTCAGAATTACTTCCTCCCTGCCCAAAATGCAAATGCGAATACACCTACCAAAGCGGTGTTACAATTGTTTGTCCTGAATGTTTTCACGAATGGATTCCCGGCGAAGAAGTCGCTGAAGAAACTACTGCAAGTTCAGTAATAAAAGATTCGAACGGCAACGAATTAAAAGAAGGCGACACCGTTATAGTTATCAAAGATTTACCCGTTAAAGGTTCTTCCAAAGCGGTTAAAGCCGGAACTAAAGTCAAAAACATAAAACTAGTTGAAGGCGACCACAACATTAGCGCAAAAGTGGATGGCTTCGGTGCAATGGGATTGAAATCGGAGTTTGTGAGGAAAGCGTAAACTATTTCTTGGTTTCTGTGTTTCTAGGTTTCTGGTTGTTTTTTATTTATTCAGTAAAATTTTCTTGTGAATTTGTATTTCGTTGCCTGTTATTATTAATTGGTAACAGCCATTTGTTACTTCGCTCATATCAATTGTAAATCTTTCATTCTTAACTAAGCTAACATTATTTATCACTTTCACTTGTTGCCCGAAACTGTTTAGAATAACCAAATTAACATCCTTTAAATCGTTTTCCGAAACAATATTAATTTCATTACCTGTGGGATTGGGGAAAGTTTCTAAAACATAATTTTTCTTTGCGCAAATTGTATAAATAATTTTTCCGGCATCTTTTACTTCATTATTGAAATCAGTTTGCCGCAAACGGTAATAATATGTTTTACCAGATTCGGCACCGGTATATTTATAATTGTATTTTTTCTTAACACTGCTGTTGCCGCTTCCTTTTATTTTTGCAATTTCTTCAAAATTAATTCCGTCTTGTGACCTAAATAAACTAAATGATTTATTATTTTTTTCTGAAGCTGTTTCCCAGCTAAAATCAATTTTATCATTATCGCAAACCGCATCGAAAGAAGTCAGTTCAACCGGCAATGGCACACAAATTGAACTAGTACAAACACTGCAATTTGTTTGGTAATACAAACCCGCCACATAAAACGAAAAGGCATCTCCTGTCGCATTATTTAAACCGTAATTTGCTGTTGTTTGTCCCGCTGTAACATTTGCCCCTGTAAAAGGAAGATATGCGTAAAACGATTGGCCTGCGCCGGGGTAAACAGAATTATTAACTAAACTATTAAAACGGAGATTATACGGTCCTAAACTTTGAAAATCGCCGCAAATAATGAAATGCCGGGTGGTAGTTGGGTTAGCACAAACATTAAAACCACCAATTAGTGCATTCAGATTACCATTCCCACCTGCAGCCATAGTGCCATCAGCCAAAACCATGTGGCCGGTAAAAGTTTGGGTGATATCAGAATAAAGAATAACTAAAGTGCCGCCATCGGGATCGTTTGGAGCACCGGTAGGAATACCTGAGATAATGTAATTTCCGTTTCCTGTAATTAAATTGGTAACATCAGCTCGGCGTGTCCATGTTCCGGCATATCCGCCCCATTTATCTGTTGGGGTATAACCGGAATTCACCATTGGGTAAACACTGTTTGTTAACAACGGATTGGTAAATGACAAATTGATAGTAGGCCCTCCGCCTGAACCACCTGTATAAAAAAATGCACTTACAATTATAGCGCAAGCCGGTATGCCTGTTACCGCAAAAGTTGCAGGTTGATTTGCTCCTGCCGGTGAGCCCCCGCGTTTACACAAGCGGACACTGGTCGAATTAAAATCTAAACCACAGGCTGTAACCGTATAATGTGTTCCGAGCGTATTCGTGCCATTCATTATACTTAGAGGAGGATCTGTTCTTAAAGATTCATACTTATCATCAATATTAGTTACACCCAAAACTGTAGTATGTATATCCTGAGAAAATAAGTTTATACTGCAAAATAAAAATAATGCAATTAACTTATTGAAATTTCTGAATAGATACATTTTATTTGGATGTATATCAAAGTAACAAAAATTAAGGGATAAAACCTATCTCTTCACTCATTCGCCATCTCTATCCTGCCAAATTAGAGTTGATTAAAACTAAAATGAATTAGGCGATGTGAAGGTTTCCAGTTTGGTATTTTGGCTTGAGGGGAAGATTAATTATCTTTATTGGTATGAAAGTACCCGGTGTATCACTTTGTTTTCTGCTTCCTTTTCTTTTTTCATGCCATTCCAGTACAGAAAAAAATTTAAAAAAAACCTGTATTGAAGTAGAGATTTTAAAGGATGGTAATTATGTTTCTGTTGACAGTTGCTTCACCGCTCCTACCCGCGATTCGCTTGACAGATTACTGGCCGATTTTAAAAATAAACACGCGGAATTTCAGGAATACAGCTCAAAACTGTTATTTGTGATTGTGGATACTTTAAAAAAGAAACCTGAAGAATACCAGTACGCCCTGGTTCAATGTGATGCGGGAATTATTAACCCGGATGTTGTTTTAACCATTGACCCATTAATTGTTAAAGAGAAAACCGATAAATTTTCGCCCGGAAATATTATTTTTCATAAGCTGGTGCTTGGCGAAGGTTTAAAATCGGAAGTTGAAGATATTTTTAAAAACAATATCCGTATCAATTACAGATGGGAAAGTAATGTGAAAGTGGAGAAATAAACAGATTACTTACAATCACAAGATATTCCGGTACCGGAGATATCAATATCAAGAATTTTAGAGACAGAGTCGCAATCGTTAATTACAAAATTGAATTTGTATTTGTCAGCGAATTCTTTTTTTGGTTGGATGAAATAAGTCCCGCAAGGTTCGGCGTGTACTTTGGTTAAATCGTAATTCACTTCAAAATTGCGCATTTCAATTTTAAGTAAAGCACCATTGTATTTCATGCATTTTAATTTACATTCAGCTTTTTCGCTGATATCGAACGGCTGAAAAACCAGTTCCTGCATTTTCATTTCGTTGGTACTGACACAACTGCGGTTTCCCACCATTGCGTAAACAATTAAACAACCTAATCCGAAACCAATACCGTAAAATTTTAAGCGTTGTAGGAAGTTCATGTTTTGAGTGGCTAGTGTTTAGTGCCTAGAGTTTAGTGATGTTATTATTTTCAAATGACCCAAATGATGTTGTCCGTGCCATACATAAAGTGCTAACAATTCTGCCAGAGTAAAAGTGTGTTTGCTTTCGGGATGATAAGTTGTTTTTTGCCAGTCTTTTTCGTTCAAAGATTTAAACAGAATACTTAAGCGAGCATGAACGCCGTTTACAATTTGCAGGGAATGTTGAATTGGAGCATTCAAACAATCTGTCATTTCCGCCCATTTGTCTTCCTGATAAGGTTTTATTTCCGCCTTGTCGTCAGCTAATCCGCTTTTAAAACGTAATAACAATTGTGCGTGACTATCACCCAAATGATTTATAACTTGTCTCCCGTTCCATCCCCCGTCCCGATAAGTCGTAGAAAGTTTTTTCTCATCCCAATTTTTAACTAATGTTTCAAGTTGTGTCGGAAATGCTGAAAAAGCTTCAATGTTCTTTTTTACTTCATCAAACGAATAAGTTTTGCCTTTTACGAATTTCCCGATAGGGTATTGAAGATTTTCCATTTGAAGATTTGAAGATTTGAATTTTCTAATCATCAAATCTTCGAATTTTTGAATTTTTAAATAGCTGCCATTAAAAGATTGATATCCTTATAAGGCAGATTAAACGCTTCTGCCATATACTGATTAGTTAAAATCCCATTATAAACATAAACGCCATTGCGTACACCGGCATCTCTGCGTACTAAACCGTCAAAGCCGCCTTCATCACCCATGTTCATGATAATTTGTGAAAAGATACTGCTGAATGCAAATGATGCAGTTCTTGCCACACGTGAAGGAATATTCGGAACGCAATAATGAATTACACCATTCTTTTTAAATGTAGGCTTAGTATGATTCGTTACATGCGAGGTTTCAAAAACTCCGCCCTGATCAATACTTACATCCACAATTACCGAACCGTTTTTCATTTCAGCAACCATGGTCTCAGTTACAATGCAAGGTGTGCGTCCTTTTGTGGCACGCAAAGCACCAATGGCGACATCAGCTGTTCTTAAATGTTTTTCTAATACACGCGGTACAATTACTGAAGTAAATACACGCGTTCCTAATTGATTCTGCAAACGGCGTAAACGCGAAGTTGAATTATCAAATACTTTTACGGTTGCACCCAAACCTAAAGCGGCACGCGCTGCAAATTCCCCCACTGTCCCTGCACCAATAATTATTACTTCTGTCGGGGAAATGCCGCTGATACCGCCTAATATGGAACCAACACCCTGATTAACGTTACTTAATAACTCCGCTGCGATTAATATACTCGCTCCTCCTGCAATTTCACCCATAGCGCGGATAACAGGAAAAATTCCCGCTTCGTCCATAATTAAATCGAAAGCCACACAATTTAATTTTTTGGAAATCAATTTCTTTAAAAAATCTTCCGGCTGCACGGTTAATTGTAAGGCTGAAAATAAAGTCTGCTTTGGCTTCATTAATTCAATTTCTTCTAAAGTCGGCGGTGCAATTTTTAAAATGGTATCTGCTTTATAAACATCAGCGGCCGAATAAACAATCTCTGCTCCTGCTTCGCTATAATCTTTATCGTCGAAGTGCGCTGCTTTTCCCGCGCCAGCTTCAATAACAATGCGGTGACCGTTATTCACCAATAAAGCAACAGCATCAGGAACTAAAGGAACACGGTTTTCCTGAAATTCGATTTCCTTGGGAATACCAATGTAGAGTTTTCCTTTTTTACGCGCCACTTCCAGCATTTCTTCCTGCGGGGCAAGAGAGCCTTTGGTGAGCGAAAACAATACATCTTTATTCATTACCATAATTTATTCTTTTTAAAATCATGAAGCGTGTCGTTAAACTCTGCTTCATGGGTTAATAATAGTTACCGTGGTATTTTGGTGCGTTACAATCGTCGATACTCTTCCGCATCGGTCTGAAAATAATTCCTATGCGTAATTCGAAAGTACGACTGCGTACTGCAGTATATTGCACCGGTGGATGATACATCACATCCGGATTATAATGGAACTCCACAAAAGGATGAAAGCGTTTCCAGGTAAAAAATTCCCAACCTACACCAACATCACCACTCACCCATATCTTAGGGAATGCCGTACTGGCAGGTGCGTAAACAGGAGCGGCAAATGAATATAAATACTCGAGACGTGCACCCAACATAGCGTACCATTGGCCTTTTCTGGTAATATCACCCATGTATTTTAAATAATTATTCCACTGTATATACTGATAAATATTTGGCAATCTTCCATTAGTTGTTCCCAAATAAGGATCAACAATCACCCTTTCAAGCGCACCTTTTGTGGTATATTCAAATTCAGTTTGCCAGCGGATGTGGTCATAACGTAAAAATTCGAAAAGCAAACCAACACCGAAGCCCTGTAAATCGTGAGAATAATGACTGGGCGGATAATAATATTCCGGAACATAAACATTTGGGTCTTTTAAATGCCGTGCTAAATTCTTGTAACGGTGTGCGGTACTATTACCGGCCACAAAAATACCAATGCCCCTGAAAAATTGTGCGTTACTTTCGATTGCGACAGTAACTAAAAAAATAAATATGATAATTTTCTTCATGATAAATTTATGCACTAACGGTTTCCATGCCTGCATTTACTTTTTTTACCAGGCCTTGCAATACTTTTCCGGGACCCACCTCCGTAAACGAAGTCGCTCCGTCGTTAATCATTTGTATAACTGTTTGTGTCCACTTTACAGGAGCAGTTAGCTGTGCCACCAGGTTTTTCTTAATCTCATCAGGATTAGAAACCGCAGAGGCTGTTACATTTTGGTAAACCGGACAAATGGGTGTATTAAATTTTGTAGCATTAATGGCTGCTTCCAACTCAACACGTGCGGGTTCCATTAAAGGAGAATGAAATGCTCCGCCAACAGGTAAAACAAGTGCGCGTTTTGCGCCTGCAGCTTTCATTTTTTCACAAGCGATATTGATACCGTCTTTAGAACCTGAAATAACTAATTGTCCGGGACAATTATAATTTGCAGCAACCACAACATGACCGGCTGCAGTAATTTCTTTACATATATCTTCAACAATTTTGTCGTCTAAATTTAAAACAGCAGCCATCGTAGAAGGATTGATTTCGCAGGCTTTTTGCATGGCAAGCGCGCGGGCATAAACCAATTTAAGAGCATCTTCGAAACCTAAAGTTTTATTGGCTACTAAAGCAGAAAATTCACCTAATGAATGGCCGGCAACCATATCCGGTTTAAAGTTTTCTCCTTTGGTTGCGGCTAAAATAACGGAATGCAAAAATATAGCGGGTTGAGTTACTTTGGTTTGTTTCAGCTCTTCATCAGTACCCGAAAACATGATATCGGTAATTCGGAATCCTAAAATGGAATTCGCTTTTTCGAATAAATCTTTTGCTAAGGGCGATGACTCATAAAGGTCCTTCCCCATTCCTGAAAATTGGGAACCTTGCCCCGGGAAGATAAAAGCAGTCTTCATAGATTGCTAAATTTACGGTTTTTAGGACTATGTTAAAAGGGCGAAAAATGAATAGAATTTAACTTTTTGATGTTAAAAACGGGGTTTTAGGGTGTTTTTACTTTTTATATCGCTTAGAAGGATGTCTTTTGGCATTAATTACCTGATAAACTACTATTCTTGCGAGCTCTACTTCGAAGATGATTAAATAAGGAAATGGTTTAATTAATTTGAATCGTAAATTTTTATACTTCATTGCATAACCCAATGGGCTGATAGAAATTGAATCCAGAGCATTTTCAAATGAATCCAGGAATCGTTTGCCTAAACCTTCTTGGGTTAACTCATAATATAAATAAGCGGAGGCTATTTCTTCTCTCGCCTCCTCTCTAATTTCAATAGAGAGTTTCATCTTTTTGTTTTAGAGATGGCGTATTTCTTTACTTCAGCAACAGAATAGGATTTGCCTTTTCCTTCTTTGTAACGCTTAACTCTTTTATCCAGTTCTGTCTTTTGTTTCTCGGATAACTCAAAATCGTTTTCTTTTGATTTATCCTGAACCAAGGTATAAATTGCCTCTAGAAATAAAGAATCATCAATTGAATCTATTGCGATATGCAATTCCTTTTTTAAACTTTTTGTCGTCATACTATAATTATTTATCGCGCTTCTTAAGCCAATCAGTAACAGCAGGAGCCAGTTCTTTTTGGGATTTTCCGCCTACAAACACTCCAATATGTCCGCCTTTGAAGCTGTATAATTCTTTGTCTTTACTACCCACTAAATCATTCAACGGAATGGTTGCTGCAGGCGGTACTAAATGATCTTCGGTTGCGTAAATGTTCAGTAATGGCGATGTCAGATTCTTCAAATTAACTTTCTTTCCGCCTACAACCAATTCGCCTTTTACTAATTTATTTTGCTGATACAATTCTTTCATAAACTGACGGAAACACTCGCCTGTTTGTGCAGGACTTTCACTAATCCATTTTTCCATTCTTAAAAAGTTCAGCAATTTATCTTTGTCTTCTAAACTGTTTGCTAAGCTTTGTTGTTTCTGAACTTTCATCATCGGCTTCAGCATGTCAAAACCCTGATTTAAAAATTCACCCGGGATTAATCCGTTATACCCTTCCACTAATTTATCAAAATCCATCGCCTTGCTCCAGCGGAATAATAAACCATCATTGGTACTGAAATCAACCGGCGTTACATGTGTCACTAAATTTTTTACTTTCTCAGGATAAAGTGATGAATAAATAACACTCAATGTTCC
>CAZRNW010000038.1:0-2688 GCA_964601535.1 uncultured Flavobacteriaceae bacterium | reverse complement strand
TGACAAATACTCAAAATATTTACTTTATCAACACCGTTTTTCTTACGGATGAAATCAACGCAATTATTAATATAACCATTTACATAATCATCCATACTGATGTAACGGTCGCTCTTCGTTGGATTTCCCCAGTCAATAAGATAAACATCCAAACCTGCTTCCAATAATTTTTTAATATAACTGCGGTCAGATTGCAAATCCAGCATTTTGTAAGTGTTTACCAATGCGTAAATAATCAGTACAGGCGTTTTATAAGTCGCTTCGGTATCGCGGTTATAGCGGTACAGCGTTAATTTATCTTCAGAATAAACAGATGTTTTTGGTGTTGATGCAATATCAACGTCTTCAATTTGTTTTAAAGTCTCGTAACTTTTAAACATCTTCTGGCTCATGTCGGCCATTTCTTTAAACATGTTGTTTTCCATAATGAAACAGTGCTAAATTAGGGACTTAAATTTAGTGAATTTTTCGTTACAAAATGAAGGAATTTTAGAGGAAATCAAGGCACCATTTCCATGGAAGCATCAGTTAAAAAGAACTCGTGCTTCACTTTATCGATATAGACTTTATTTATCCCCCACTCGTCCCAAAAGAAGATGCTTACACTGTCGGCAGCGGTAATTTCTTTAGGGACGTCGCAGCCAATTTCCTTGTATTCCCATGTATTGTAACGGATTTTATCGGCCCCGATGTAATTGGTAAAAGAAAACAGTTCCTTTCCCTTATTATGGAATTTATAAATTAATTGAAGTGTTTTAATGTTATCTGTAAAGTAAGCGTAAAAGGATGTTTTTATTTTACTAAAGCCTTTTCCTGAAGTAAAGTCAGGCATTTTGAAAGTGTGCTCATCAGAAAAATAATTCTTCTCCCAAAGAATGAGTGACTTTTTTCCTTCATATTTCTGTGCTTCGCTGGTGTATGGTGAACCAAGACTTTCGTAATCGTAATCGTATTCGGTTTTATTCAGAATTGTACCCGGATGAACAGGATAAATATTTACCGGATGGATAGTAAAAAAATTCCGCCAGTAATAATCGCTGTAGGTGTAATTACTATCGAGAATATTAATCCGCAACTGATATGCTTTAAGTTGAAAATAAAACACAGAAAGGAAAAGAACGGAAAGTGCCAGTCGTATAGCTATTTTGTTTTGGGAAATGTAATAAAGAAAATATCCAAGTAAAAGCGCAACAATACCTGTGTAATCTACGATAGTTCTTGTGAAGATGGTGTAATACCACCAGTTACTGTATAAATAAATAACGACTGCCAGCAGTAAAAACAAAAATGCATTTTGCTTCCGTTTCCCAATGAAAAACAAGGAAAATAAACTAATGAAAGCGAGCGGAACATACAAAAACCAACCTGCATGATAACTCCACAAAATTTCTTTTAAGTGCGAACCTCTTTCAAAATGAAATTTTTCCTGCTTATAGGTGTTAGGAAAAAATGTTTCTGTTTGATCATACAAAATATGAAATTGCCAGAGCGTTAATAAGCCTATTATGGATATAATAAGCAGAACGATTGGGGTGAATTTTATTTGTTTAAAGAATTCTTTAACATTTATCTTAGCCATAAAAGCCGGAACGCCAATTAAAAACAAAATATTAATAGGCCTGATGAAAATTACAATGAGCGCACACAATAAAAACAACAAACCGTTCTTAAATTTATTCTCCTCCTCATTAAAAAAACACCAGGTAAAATACAAAGCCATTGTGATAAATGTAAAGGAGTAAGCATGGCTAAAAGTACCGATATAGATGGCGTAGGTAAATAAATTAGTTCCATAATAAACCATAATAGGAATCAACAAGGCCAGTAATTCATTTTTAAATAATTTCAGAAGGAATTTCCGCAAGTACCAAAGACCAAGCATAGTGTACATCAAAGTAGCGAATCCGATGGCCATTTGATAGGGTTGAGAAAAACCATTGGCATGTAAACCAAAAACTTTACATGTAAAATGAACTGCCAAAAAGAACGGCATCCACAGAAATGACATGCCGGGATAATATTTATTGATTTGTTTTCCATTAAAATCAGCCGTAAAATTCTCCACAGGTGTTTCAAAAGAATTGTATTTATAATATTGATTGTAAACATCATTGAACCATTTAAATTCGAGTTCATAATCCTGGTAAATGAATTTGGCCGGCAAATACGAGTAATAGCCAAGGCCGTCAGCTGTAATAATGCGGTACCATTCGGAATTAAGAGGGCGGAAATAAAAGAAAGTGAATATTATCGAAAGGAAGAAGGTGAAAAATAAGTTCCGGTATAAGTTTCCTTTCTGCATTGGTACAAATGTAAAACAAAAAAGGCTGCCCCCACAAACACGAAAGGGACAGCCTCTATCTAACTAACGTAGCTAACTAAACTACTTTTTCTTTCCTTTTGAAGATTTATCATCTTCACCATCAACTGAGATGCCGTTTACGGCTAATTTACTTTGTAAATCCTTTACGGTTTTCTTCAAATCGTAAATGGTTTTGTATAATTCTTCGATTTCAGAACGGAAAACCACAGGATAGCTGTCGAATACATTTTCGAATTGTTTTTCGAATTGTTTTTTCACATCCATGCCTAAGCCGATAGTTTCCGATTTAATTTTCGAAAATTCGTCGGTAGCTAATAATTCCGCAAAGAATTTCTCGCTTACTTTTACCCACTCGTTATAAATTT
>CAZRNW010000037.1:0-13362 GCA_964601535.1 uncultured Flavobacteriaceae bacterium | reverse complement strand
CACATAACCTACAGTTGAATGCGAAGAGTTTTCAATAGTACCGTCGCTTTTAATGTAACCTATAGTTGAATGCGAAGAATTCTCGATAGTGCCATCACTTTTAATATAACCTTTTGTACTGTGACTGCTATTCTCAATAGTGCCGTCAGATTTTACATAACCTGTTGTTGAGTGAGAGCTGCTCTCGATGGTTTGTGCTGTTAAGCCGAAGCCTAATCCTAAAAATACAATTGCTAATAATTTTTTCATATGAATGTTTTTATTTGGATAAAGATAGATAAATTTGTTACATGTCCGAGGATTTAACAATAAAGGCAACTACCAAAGAAGGAAGGTATAAAGAACTATTTCCGCAAGTAAAAGCACTTCTTGAAGGCGAGAAAGATATGATTGCCAACATGGCGAATATTTGTTCCGCCCTAAAATATGGCATGAATTTTTTCTGGGTGGGATTTTATTTAGTGAAAGAGAATGAATTAGTTTTAGGTCCTTTCCAGGGAACAATAGCTTGTACCCGCATTAAAAAAGGAAAAGGTGTTTGCGGCGCGGCCTGGGAGAAAAACCAAACTATTATTGTAGATGATGTCGATCAATTTCCAGGTCATATAGCCTGCAGCTCCTTATCAAAATCGGAAATTGTTTTACCGGTTTACAATTCAAAAAAGGAAATCATTTCAGTTTTAGATGTGGATAGTGATTCACTTGCTTCATTTGATAAAACGGATGAAGAGTGGCTTGCGAAAATATCCGGCCTTCTCTGCGACCCTCTGCGTTAATCTCTGCGACCCTCTGCGAGAAATAATTGTGGTTTATTCTTGAACGTAAACTCTCTTAACTCTTCCGGAAATCGAAGTCAGCACTTCGTAAGGAATTGTATTCATCGCCACCGATAAATTGTGAATCTGCCCGAAACTTTCAAAAATAATGACCTCATCTCCTTCTTTGCAATTTATTCCTGTCACATCAACCATACACATGTCCATACAAATATTACCGATGGTTTTGCAGGCAATTTTATTAATGTAAACAGCAAATTTTCCGTTTCCTAATTCCCGCTTAAATCCATCAGCATAACCGATTGGAATAACGGCCATGGTTATGTCGTTTATTACTTTTCCGTTTCTGTTATAACCAATTGTTTCACCTGCTTTAATATTTTTTATTTGTGCTATGCGCGTTTTTAAGGCGCTAACATTTTGCAATTTACTTTGTTCTTCTTCATTCACGCCAATGCCGTACATGCCAATTCCTAAACGCACCATATCAAAATGCGCATGTTTAAAACGTGTGACGCCGCCTGAATTACAAATGTGTTTAATAAAATTGTATTCTAATTTATTCTGAATTACCGAACAGGCTTTTTCAAAAACAGAAATTTGCTGATTGGTAAAACTATCCAATTCCGGATTATCTGTCCCTGCCAAATGCGAGAATACACTTTTTACTTTTAACTCAGGATGTTTCGCAAGAGTATCTGCTAATTTTTCAAAATCTTTTTCTTCAAAACCCAAACGGTGCATGCCAGTATCAACTTTAATATGCACAGGGAAAGATTCTGAGTAACCGCTTTTCTCCAATGATTTACAAAATAATTCAAGAATGCGGAATGAATAAATTTCAGGCTCCAGGCTGTAATTAATAATATCTTCAAACGAATCCTGTTCCGGACTCATCACCATCACTGGTAAATTAATTTGTGCATTACGCAATTCAACACCTTCATCTGCATAAGCAACCGCCAGATAATTTACGCCTATATGCTGTAATGTTTTTGCAATTTCAGAACTGCCGCTGCCGTAACCTGTTGCTTTAACCATACACATGATTTGTGTGCTTGGTTTCATCAGACTGCGGTAATAATTAATGTTTTCGGTAAGCTTATTTAAATTAATTTCAAGAATTGTATCGTGACTCTTCTGTTGCAACAACTGCGAGATTTTCTCAAATCCAAAACTTCTTGCGCCTTTTAAAAGAATTGTTGAGTTGGTGATTTGGTGATTGAGTGATTTAAGCGATGTTACAAATTCGTCTGTATTCTCAAAAAAAGTTTTTTCGATGGTGAAAGCATTCGCGTTCGCTGAAATATTTTTTCCGATACCAATCAGTGAATTTATTTTATACTGCTTTAATAGTTTTGAAATTTCTTTGTAAAGAGTTTTTGTGCTTTGCCCCGATTGCTCTATGTCTGATAAAATAACGGTCTTATTTGTGTTTCTTGATTGCTGATGCAAATAATTGAGTGCGATTTGAAGGGAATCTAAATCAGAATTATAAAAATCATTAATGAGAACACAATTATTAATTCCGTTTTTTATTTCAAGACGCAATGCAATTGCCGGAAGTTCTTTAAAAGCAGAATAATATTTTTCAGGTTCTAAACCGGTTGCTAATAAAACACCGAAACAAGTTATTGCATTTGCAACGGATGCTTCATCACTGAAAGGAATTTCAAATTGATAATTCTTTTTCGCATGAAGCAATTCAATTGCTGTTGAAGTTCCGAGTACTGCCGTCTTTTTAATCTGAATAGAAGAATTTTTCTCTTTCCCAATTGAAATTATTCTTTTTGATTTGTATTTAGCAGGAATTTCTTTTGCGGTGAGTCCGTTGGTGACAATCACTTCACAATTATTGAACAAAGCAAATTTCTCTCCTATTTTCTGCTTATTTCCACTGAAACCTTCAGCATGTGCATCTCCCAGATTTGTAAAAACGCCAATGTTGGGCTGAATTATTTTTTCAAGCCTGGACATTTCTTTTGTTTTCGAAATACCCGCCTCAAAAATCCCAACCGTATGTTCTTTATTCAAATTCCAAACCGAAAGCGGCACACCAATTTGTGAATTGTAACTTTTGGGACTGCGGCAAACATTGTAATTATTTTTCAGCAATGCATAGAGCCATTCTTTCACAATTGTTTTCCCATTGCTTCCTGTAATTGCAATAACAGGTAAAGAAAATTGTTGTCTGTGATAAGAAGCTAATTGCTGAAGCGCAATTAAAGTATTTTTTACTTTTATAACTGAACAATCTTTTGGCAACTTAATATTTTCAGAAACGACAAAACAGCGCACACCGTTTTTGTACAAATCGTTAATGTATTTATGGCCGTCATTTCTTTCACTCATCAAAGCAAAGAAAACACTTTCGCTAAAAGTTGTAATCGTACGGCTATCACTGATTAAATATTTAACAGTAGCGAGAGCTTGGTCCCTGAGCGTAGCCGAAGGGCCACTCAATTTTCCTTTTACTATTTCAGATATTTTTTTTGCGGTATACAAATCAGCTGTTCATTTTATTGTAGCAAACTCGGCACAAAGGTTCGTAATTATCGGTTTCTCCCAACAAAACTAATTTATCATCCGCTATTTTCCGGTAAGAAACGTAGGCTAAGCTACCACATTGCATGCAAATGGCGTGTACTTTTGTTACATATTCTGCACTTGCCATTAATTGCGGCATTGGTCCGAATGGTTTCCCCTGAAAATCCAAATCGAGTCCTGCAATAATTACACGGATACCTGAATTCGCCAATTGATTACACACATTTGGTAATTCCATATCAAAAAACTGGGCTTCATCAATGGCTACCACATCAACTTCATTTACCAATAGTAAAATGTTGGAGCTTGAAGGCACCGGTGTGCTGTGAATTTCGCTTCCCTGATGAGAAACCACTTTCACTTCGTCGTAACGCGTATCAATTTGCGGTTTAAAAATCTCGACTTTTTGCTTGGCAAACTGTGCACGTTTCAGCCGCCGGATGAGTTCTTCTGTTTTTCCTGAGAACATACTGCCGCAAATCACCTCTATCCAACCTTTCCGCTGGCTTGTCGTGGTATTCTCTAAAAACATTGTTTAAAAGGCGTTAATATATAAACGCTAAATGTAAAGGTAAATGACTTATTTTTAGTATTGAAATTATTCACAAATAATAACAAATGACAACCGATAAAGCTTTTGAGCAGTTGAAGCTGGCAGCGCTGGAGGTAAAATCCCTTTTAATTGATATTGATGAAAACATTCATCCTTCGGTTGATGAAATTGAGAAATTGGCGAAGCGAATAGATGTGTTGAGTGAGCAAATTGTGATTTACAAATTCCTCCAAACGCAAAAAGAATTATCACCGAGTTTCAATATTCATTTGAAAGTGATGGAGAAAGTAAATACAGTTGTACAGGCGGATACTATTGGAACTTCAACAATAAAGGAGACCGCAAATGCCATTAATTCCAATGATCACATTGAAGGAACAGTGAATGTTTCTCGTAAAATCGAAATGGGTTTAAATGATAAATTCAGAATGATAAACGAATTATTTAAAACAAGTACTACCGAATTTAACCTGGCGATTGAACAATTAAATCTGTTCGAATCGTTGGAGAAAAGCGCAGCTTACCTTGATGAATTAAAACGTTTATATTCCTGGAAAGACGATCATGAACTCACCATCCGTCTGTATCAGCTTAATCAAAAACGTTTCGCTTAATCCGATGATACGGTGCCGATTACTTTTTTTTTCATTCTTAATTCTTAATTCCTCATTCTTAATTCTTAAAGCACAGGATTCTCTTTATGCACGTCTTGTCATTAAAGAACTCACCTCAAAAAAATATTTTGGCAGAGGTTACTTAAATAATGGTCTCGATAGAGCGGCGCAATACATTACATCGGAATTAAAGCGTTTCAAAACAGAACCTCTTTTCACAACAGGCTATTATCAATGGTTCGATTTCGATGTAAATACTTTTCCCGGCGAAATGGATGTAAGAATCAATGGAAAAAAGTTACAGCCGGGCATTGATTTTATTCCCACTCCTGAAACAGGTACTGTTAAAGGAAAATTCAAGTTAGAGAAAAAAGATAGCGTGACTTATCTTGCCCCGCATTTTCCGGTGCCGATTAGCGTGCATTTAAAACGTAAACTTACTTTCAGCGTAGCAACAAACTCTACTCAATATGCAGGAATAGATCTTCTCAATACAAATCAATACAAAGAACTCAATACGCTTGAAGTCAATATCGAAAGCAAAGTTCTCACTAAATTCATCAATAAAAACATTTGTGCTTTTGTGAAAGGCACACAAAATAATGATACGGTTGTTGTGTTCTCTGCGCATTATGATCATCTTGGCGGCATTGGTAAAAAAACATTCTTTCCAGGTGCTAACGATAATGCCAGCGGTGTAAGCATGGTATTGAATCTTGCAAAATATTATTCGGAAAATCCTCCTAAATACAAAACCGTTTTTCTTTTTTTTGCGGGTGAGGAAATCGGTTTAGATGGTTCTTATCATTTTGTATACCGCGAAACCATCGATCCCAGGAAAATAAAATTTCTGGTAAACCTTGATCTTTTAGGTACTGGCGAAGACGGCATTATGGTTGTGAATGCCTATGAATTCAAGGACCATTTCCAGAAGCTAAAAAGTGTTAACGACCAAAAACATTACCTGAAGGAGATTAAACAAAGGGGCAAAGCCAAAAACAGCGACCATTACTGGTTCAGTGAGAAGGGGGTACCCTGTTTTTTCATTTATACCCTTGGTGGGATAAAGGCCTACCATGATGTTTTTGACATCGAAAAAACCCTCCCTTTAACAGAATATTCCAACGTTTTCCGCCTCCTAACGGGCTTTGTAAAAGAGCTTTAGAAAAACACAATATTTTCACCAAAATTACGTATCTTTAAAAGCTTATCGCCATATGAGTTTGAGGAGATTTTTTGTTATTGCATTTTTTGCCGTTTTATGCCAGTCTAAACCCCTGTTTGGACAGTTTTATTACGGTATGCAAATGGATTTTGGCAAAAACAGAGTTCAATACCAAACTTTCGATTGGACTTATTTTGAATTCGACCGCTACAAAGTTTATACCTACGCAGGCGGAAAAGAAATTGCACAATACGTAGCAGTTTCGGTTGACAAACAACTTCCCATTCTTGAAAAACGCCTGAATCATCAGTTGGATGAAAAAGTTCAGATTTTGGTTTACAATAATCAAAACGATTTTAAGCAAAGTAATTTAGGTTTGGCTTCTGACGACATGAATAACACGGGAGGTGTTACCCGTATTATTGGCGATAAAATAAATGTGTTTTTTAATGGCAGTCACGCCGACCTCGACCGCCAGATTCGTGCCGCTTTAGCTGAATTAATCATTAATAAAATTCTTTACGGTGGGCGCGCACGAGATATGGTGAGAAATTCATCTTTACTCGTCTTGCCTGAATGGTATGTGCCGGGACTTGTAAAATATTTATCAGAAGGGTGGAATACTTATTCAGATAATCTGCTGATGGACGCTATTAAAAATGACCGCTTCTATAAATTCTCTCAGCTTACCGGAAAAGATGCGCATGATGCAGGTCATGCTTTATGGTATTACATTGCCGAAACCTACGGAGATCTTGTAATTGAAAACGTTTTATACTCCACCAAAGTTCAGCGCAGTGCCGATCAGGGGCTTGCTGTATCGCCGGTTGGAACAAACGTAAGTAATTTAATTTTCGAATTATGTGAGGCATTTAATAAACGTTATTACAATCATAAAGACACTAGTCAAAAATTGCCTGTTGCGCAGGAAGTATTGCAAAAACAAAAAAAATCAAGACACTATTACAAATTAAAAGTAAGTCCTGATGGACAAAAAGCAATTTACGCTACCAACGAAATGGGGCAGTTTAAAGTTTGGGTAAATACTATTGGTGAAGAAAAACATAAACGCATTTTAAAATTCAATCCAAAAGTTGAACGCTTAGAAGATTTCAATTATCCTTTATTAGCCTGGCATCCGAATAACGAAGTGGTGGCGATGGTTTACGAAAGAAAAAACCAGATGGTACTTCAAACGTATGATGTAAGTACCGGAGAAAAATTCAGACGTAATATTACAGGCTTCGAGAAAGTAAATAGTTTTTCTTTTAGTCATGATGGAAAAAAATTAGTTCTCAGCGGTGTAAAAAAAGGAAAAGGTCAGTCTGATATTTTTGTCTTTTTGATGAATAGCGGGGGCCTTGAACAAATGACCAACGACATATGGGATGATAATAATCCTGTATTCGTAAAAAACACAACCGGTATTGTTTTCGAAAGTAACCGCGTTTCGGATACCATCCGCTGGAATGATGATGCGAAAGTATTTTACAAAATTACACGTAACAACGATCTATTTTATTTATCCTACAATCCGAAATCACAAATTGCCATTCGTGTAACTAATACTCCTGACATTAATGAAACACAAGCACAGGAATATTCGAAAGAAGCTATTGCTTTTTTGAGTGAGAAGAATGGCGTGTACAACCGTTTCATTGCAAAATTCGACAGCAGTATTTCTTTTGTGGATACAGTGGAGCATTACCGTTATTTCTTTAATTCGAAAGCTGTCAGCAATTACAGCCGCAACATCATTGAACAAAACATTAATACGCGTTTTACCAAGAAAGCAGAAATCGTTTACAACAACGGGCGCTATATTTTAGCAGTATCTGATCTAAAGAAAGAGAGTGAATTAACGGAAGTGGAATTAAAGAACTCCTGGTTTAAGGCATCGGAACGCCAAAGTATTTTCGATCCTGAGAAAATTACAATCCGTCGTTCCCGTCAGCAACCTGTTCAGGAAAAACCAAAAGTTATTGCAACAACGGCTGATACTACAGCGAAGAAAAGCGGAGGCGTTGATTTTGATAATTACAGTTTAACCGGCGAAAAAAACAAACCGAAGGAAAAAATTGAAACACCGGTCATCAATAAACCTGCAGCAGTTGATACGGCAGGAAGAAGTACAATTACGCAAAATGAATTCCGTTTTCCAATTCAGCAAAATTATTATACCGCGTTTTATACGGATTATGTTGTTACGCAATTAGACAATTCATATCTGAGCACAAACTATCAGCGTTATACAGGAGGAGCTAATCCAATTTATTTAAATCCCGGATTAAACGCATTATTCAAAATCGGATTAAGTGATTTGTTTGAAGACAGAAGAATTGTTGCCGGATTCAGGATTGCAGGTTCTTTGGATAACGAATACATGTTAAGTTTCGAAAACCGTAAGCGTTTGCTGGATCATCAGTTGGTATTGCACCGTCAGTCGTTCTTGAAAATTAATTCTTATTACGGTGAACTCGCCAAAGTAACAACACAGGACGTTCGCTATTCAATAAAATTACCATTCAGTGAAGTGAGTGCAACAAAATTTTCTTTGATGTACCGTAACGATAGGGCTGTGTTTGCTTCGGTAGGGGATTTTTCATTACCAAAGAAAAATGCTTACGATAATTATGCAGGGGCACGGTTAGAATATATTTTTGACAACACCCGTAAGCGCGGCCTGAATTTATTTAATGGTGTTCGTGCAAAAGTTTGGGTTGAATACTGGCGTTTGATTAAAGAAGAGCAGCACGATTTAATTACAGGTGGATTTGATGTGCGCGCCTACAAAAAAGTTCATCGCGATTTAATTTGGTGTAACCGTTTCGCAGGGGGAACTTCGTGGGGCACAGATAAATTAATTTATTATCTGGGAGGCGTTGACTCCTGGTTTAACCCGAAGTTTGATAATTCTATTAATGTAGTTAAATCGGAAGAATATCAATTCCAAACACTGGCCACTAACATGCGTGGTTTCAAACAAAACATCCGTAACGGAAATAATTTCGTGGTTTGGAATTCAGAATTGCGTTGTCCGATATTCAGGTATTTATTAAACCGCCCGATTAAATCCGATTTCATCAATAATTTCCAGATTATTGGTTTTGGTGATTTAGGAATGGCATGGTATGGTGTTAATCCTTTAAGTGATGATAACACGCTCAATAAAAATGTTTATTATGGAAACCCGATAACACTCACCATTTACAATCAAAAAAATCCATTAGTAGGAGGACTTGGTTTCGGTGTGCGTTCGCGTTTGCTGGGTTATTTCTGCCGTCTTGATTTTGGATGGGGCGTTGATGATATGAAAATTCAAAAATCAATAACTTACCTTTCGTTTACAACCGATTTCTAAGCAAGCGGATTATGAACAGTATTTACATTTTACTTCTCGTTGGTTTGGTTGCCGGTTTATTAAGCGGGCTCGTTGGGATTGGCGGCGGAATAATTATTGTTCCTGTTTTAGTTTATTTTTTGAATTTCAGTCAGCAACAAGCACAGGGCACAACGCTTTTTATGTTTTTATTGCCCATCGGAATTTTAGGCGTGATGAATTATTACAAAGCAGGTTATGTTGATTTTAAAACCGCATTAATTGTTGCCAGCACATTTATTATTGGAAGTTATTTCGGAAGTAAATTAGCGATTTCTCTCGATCAAAAAACAGTTAAGCAATTGTTCGGCGTGATTATAGTTATACTCGGTATTAAAATGATTTTCTGGAAATAGTGGTCACGGTAAACGAAATAAAACAACAGGCCGATAAAATTTACGCAACCGTTTTGGAAGCAAGAAGGCATATCCATCAGCATCCGGAATTATCTTTTAAAGAAACTGAGACATCAAAATACATTTGTTCTTTATTAGACAAGATGGGAGTTGAATATACAACAGGTCACGTGAAAACAGGAGTTGTTGCCCTGATAAAAGGAAAAAATCCGGAGAAAAAAGTTGTTATGCTTCGTGCAGATATGGATGCTTTACCAATCACCGAACAAAACGCAAAAGAGTACGTTTCAAAAAATAAAGGTGTTATGCATGCTTGCGGACATGATGTGCACAGTGCATCTGCCATTGGAGCAGCTTCAATTTTAAATGCACTTAAGTCTGAATTTGAAGGTACCATAAAAATTATTTTTCAGCCCGGTGAAGAAGTTTTACCCGGTGGCGCTTCTTTAATGATTAGGGAAGGTGTTTTAAAAAATCCCAATGTCAATTTAGCTATTGCGCAACATGTGCATCCAAGCATGGAAGTTGGAAAAGTTGGATTTAAAAGCGGGATGTACATGGCAAGTACAGATGAAATTTATTTAACAATTACGGGCACAGGTGGTCACGCTGCTATGCCAGCCGATTATAATAATCCCTTGTTAATTGCATCAGAAGTTTTATTAGAGTTAAAAAAGAAATTTCCGAACGATGGAAAATCAGAAATTCCTACCGTATTAGCATTCGGAAAAATTGAAGGGGCAGGGGCAACAAACGTTATACCTGAGAAAGTTGACATCCAAGGCACTTTCAGAACGATGGATGAAAAATGGAGAACGGAAGCGCATGATATCATTACCAAAACGGTTTTGGAAGTTTGTAACAGAAACAAAGCGAAGGCAGATTTAAAGATTTTGCGCGGTTATCCGTTTTTAGTGAATGATAAAGAAGTGACGGAAAAATGCCGGCAAGCAGCCATTGAATATTTAGGAAAAGAAAATGTGGAAGAATTACCCTTGCGCATGACGGCCGAAGATTTCGCTTATTTTACCCAGGAATTACCCTGCTGTTTTTACAGATTAGGGACAGGAAATAAGTCAAAAGGAATTGTATCAGGGGTGCACACACCAACATTTGACATTGATGAAGAAGCATTAAAAATAGGCTCGGGGCTTATGGCCTGGCTGGCACTTGAACAAATTAAAACAGTTTAACAAAATTGAGGGTATTTAGCAGGGTGAGTAATAAGAGGAAATATACTATTTTTACGGGTTCTACGTTAATCAGAGCATTGAGGCTGCGCTATATAACATATTCGGTACTTTTTTTGATTTTGGTCCTTTTTCAGAATTGCGGAACCAAGAAAAATACTTTTGTGCACCGTGGCTATCATAATATGACCGCGCGCTTTAACGGTTATTACTGGAGTTCGGAAGCCATTAAAGAAGGTGTTTTTAAAATCGAAGGAAACAACAAAGATAATTTCGATAAGCTTCTTTCTGTTTATGTTATTCCAAATAATGAGGCGGCAAAGGCAACATTTCCTGATTTTGATAAGGCGATAAAGAAATCTTCATTGGTTATTCAACGTCATACCATCAAAGACAAAAAAGATGTGGAGATACCAAGCGCCGGAAAATGGATTGACAATAACTGGATCAATATCGGCATCTCCCGTTTTTACAAGCGCGAATTTTTCTCAGGCATCGAAGCTTTTGATTATGTAGTGCGCACTTACAAATCGAAGGATAAGTACAAAGCTTTATTATGGGAAGCAAAAGCATTAAACGAAGTTGGTTCGGTTTCTACATCTGAACCAATCATAGCGTTGTTATACAACGATAAGAAACTCCCGACAAAAATTAAAAGACAGTTAGGTGCCTTGCGGGGAGATTATTTTATTAAACGGGGTTTGTATAAAGAAGCAATTACTGCATTAACAGAAGCGGCAAATCAACCCGGAGTTTTACGCAAAGGGCTGAGAAAAAAAGAGCGGGCCCGTTACGCATTCATTGTGGCTCAGCTTTACGAAGAAGAAAAAAACACTAAGAAGGCGAAACAGTTTTACGAAAAAGCATTGAGTTTAAAGCCTTCATACGACATGGTATTTTATTCAAATATCAAGTTAGCAAGAATGGTTGATACCAAACGCGGTGGAGCAGAAAAAACAAAATCGAAATTGCTGAAGATGACAAAAGACAGCAAGAACTCGGAATACCTCGATGTAATTTATTATACCCTTGGTGAAATTGAAGAGAAAGAAAGACACCAGGATATGGCTATTGACTATTATGTAAAATCTGCACAAACCAGCGTAAGTAATCCAAATCAAAAAGCATTAGCTTATTTAAAACTAGGTGATATTTATTTTGAGAACTCAAACTATCCTTTATCGGAAGGCTATTACGACAGCACAATTACCGTTTTACCAAAAGATCATCCGAACTATAACAATATTGTAAACCGGAAAAACACCTTGTCGACATTAGTTGGATTTATCCGAACAATTAAGAAAGAAGACAGTTTACAAAAACTTGCCAGGTTGCCGGAAGCAGACCGCCTGAAAGCAATCGATAAAATCATTGCTAAAATTGAAGATGATGAGGAGAGAAAAAGAGAGGAAATGGAAGCAATCAAGTCGGGTAATATGAATCCGTTAAATAGTACGGCTTCAAATCCGGGCGAAAATCTTTTTGGTGGAGGCGGAGCCTGGTACTTTTATAATCAAACAACCATAAGTTTTGGAATTGCAGATTTTGCTAAGCGTTGGGGTAACCGTAAACTGGAAGACAACTGGAAACGAAGCCAGAAAGGTTTAACTGCTGAAAATACGGATAATGAAACGGTGGCCACAAAAACCACCACCACCGGAAACAATAAAAATAATCCGAAAGCAAACAAAGACCCGCGCAAAACACGTGAATATTATCTGAAAATGATTCCGTTAACGGATACCATGATGAAAGTTTCGCACGACAGAATTATTGAAGCTGATTATTTGTTGGGATCAACTTACAAGGAAGAATTAAATAACAACAAGCGTTCAATTGCTGCTTTTGAGGATTTAAACAACCGTTATTCTGAACATAAATACCGTTTGCAAAGCTATTATCAGTTGTACAGAATTTATCTGGCTGAAAAAAATCAGGAGCGTTCGGATTTTTATAAAGAGAAATTACTTTCTCAGTATCCGAACAGTGAGTATGCAAAGCTCATTAAAAACCCTAAATATGCTGAAGAAAGAAATGCACAACGTGGTGAAGTTGAGAAATTTTATGAGAGCACATTCGATTTATATTCGGCAGGAAGCTATGAGCAATCGTATGCACAATGCAATGAGGCTTTTACTAAATTTGGCAAAACTGATTTCTCAGCAAAATTTGAATTGGTGCGTGCCATGTGTGTTGGCCGTTTAAAAGGAATTGATTCTTTAACCTGGTCAATTAATGAGTTTTTAATTCTTTACCCGAATTCAGATGTAACGCCGCGCGCCATTGAAATATTAAATGCAATTAAACGTCAAAAAAATCCGGAACTTTTTGGCGAGGTAAACAACAAACCTGCAAAAGCTGATACCTTCAGTTTAAAACTGGAAGCAGAACATTTTGCTTTAATTATCTCGCCTGATGACTCAAAAGTAGTGAACCCTTATAAAACGGCTATCGATAATTTTAACCGGGAATTTTATTCGAACAAAACTTTTTCAATGGCCAGTAATTTATTTGGCACCAATCAGCAAATGATATTAGTAAAATCTTTTCCCGACGCCTCGGAAGCATATACCTATTTAGATAACCTGCAAAAGGATACCAGAATTTATACCGGAACCATAAAAAAAGAGCTCTTTACATTCTTTATCATATCAGTCGAAAACCTTCCTCTTTTCTTTAAAAAAGCGAATGCCTCCTATTATAAAGCTTTCTTCGATGAGGCCTATAAAACTGTGATTCAGCAGCCTAAATAATTAATTTGGCTTATTCAAATAAATTCAGT
>CAZRNW010000036.1:0-13495 GCA_964601535.1 uncultured Flavobacteriaceae bacterium | reverse complement strand
AACAAGGATAACACGGCTATTACAGCAGATTTTCTTACCAAGGACTTTGATTTAGGAATGGATCTGTTCAGCTCCGCTATTTTGCACCCGGCCTTTAAAAAAGACAAGCTTGAGCAAATGATTTCGCAATACATCGATTATAATACACCCGCAAAAATGGATGTTGGCAATTTGGCTGATGTATTTAGTGATTTGTTAATGTACGGCACATCAAATCCATTAGGCAGACATCATTATAAAGCGCAATTAAAACTAATCACTCCCGAAAAAATAAAGGAGTTTCATGATTTTAATTATACACCAAAAAATTCTTCAATTTTAGTTTGCGGTAATTTTAACAGCGCAGAAGTAAAATCCGTAGTTGAAAAATATTTTGGCGCCTGGCAATCGGTTTATGGTGAAGTCAATGGCGTTTCCTTAGATGTCCCGCAGATTAAGAAAAAAGAGATTGGCTTTATTAACCGAAGTTTGGCAACGCAATGTGCCTTGCAATGGAATAAAACGGCACCTTCTTTAAAGGATAAAGACCTTTTGGCATTTAATGTGGCCAACCGCATTTTTAATGTGGTGTTGTTTTCGGAAATACGTGAAAAGGGCGGGAAAACATATTCAATTGGGGCGGGGCATGCAGCTTCTCAGTTTTCAAATTTATTGACCATCTCCTGTTCGGTTCGTAGTGAGGAAATGCTGAACACGATTAATTTGTTCGACAAAACATTGTTAGATTTTTCGCAGGCAAAATTCACGCAGGAAGATTTTGATAAGGCGGTGACGGCTATGAAAATTAGTTTAATGAGTTCTGAAATGCCTTCCGCTATTTCATCTATTTATAATCCCTTATTATATGATTTTAATAAACGAAAGAATTATTTAAATGATTTGGCAGCTGTTAAAATGGAAGATGTGCAAAAAATCATAAAAAAGTATTGGACACCGGATGTCTATAAACTGGTCGTAGCAGGGGATGAAACCAAGGTGGCTACTCAGTTAAATTCAATAAAAGGACTTGTTAAATATAAAGCCACTGATATTGAGAAGGATAATTAGAGTATAGGCTATTTTCAGAGTATAAACCGTAATTTTCTTAACAAAAAAGGGCTGATTTTCAGTAAAACCAGCCCTTTTTTAGTATTATTTTTTGATGGCTAAAATCAATTAATTAAATTGCAAAGAATAAGATGGACAGGAATTAATATGAAGTGGCTTATACTTTTAGCGGGGATTGTTTTTGAGGTTTTGGGTACTATTTCTATGAAATATGCCGAAGGTTTTACAAGATTAATACCATCTGTTTTAGTATTTGTCTTTTATGGTATCAGTCTGGCTGCCCTTGTTTTTGTACTTGAAAAAATGGAAGTAGGTAATGCTTATGCCATTTGGGCAAGTGCCGGGACTGCTTTAATAGCCATAATCGGGATGATGTTTTTTAAAGAAAGCACTTCGCCAGCCAAAATTATTTCAATCAGTCTGATTGTTTTAGGAATTATAGGTTTGGAAATTTTTGAATAAGGAATTGTATGAACGTTTTTATCACCGGTTCAACCGGATTTTTAGGCGGAGAAATTTTAGTTAATCTTAGCAAACGCAAGGAGATTAATAAAATTTATTGTTTGGTGCGTGCGCAGGATGAAGTGGATGCCATTCTGCGTTTAGATAAAGTCTTTAGTTTTCATGGCGATTTTTACGATAAGGAAAAGGTAATTCCGGTGATTGGTAATTTAGTGGATGAAAATCTCACTGAAAAATTATTAGCCAATAAGGAATTAAAAGACATAAATGTTATTGTTCATTCTGCAGCCAATACTTCTTTCTCTGGTATTTACGATAAAATGGTGGAGCAAACCAATATTGAAGGCTTGCGCAAGATTGTTTTATTCGCAAAACAATTACCACATTTCGAAACATTTTTACACATAGGTACTGCTACTATTTGCGGAAAGGAAGTAAAGAACCGCATTGTAAAAGAGGAAGAATCGCCCAATTTAGATGCCAAACATGTTGTAAGTTATACACATTCAAAAGCGCAGGGAGAATTAATCATCCGCGAACATTTACCGGAAAGCAAAATTTTAGTGGCGCGTCCTTCTATTATTATGGGCGACAGTCGCGATGTTACCCCGCGTTCTCCGGTAATTTTGTGGGCTGTTGCAACCATTAATCAAATCCGTTTAATTCCGGCGAATCAACATGCAAAGCTGGATGTAATTTCGGTAGATTATGCGGCTAATGCGATCGTGAAATTATTATTTTCAAAACGCAAGCATTCTGTTTACCATATTTCCTCAGGAGAAGAAGCGGCAACTTCTGCTTACGATTTAAGTTTAGTATTGGAAGAACATTTCTCGGATTTGCCAAGGTATTGTTTTGTGAAGAATGAAATGCTGAAGCAGATGAAACTCGTTGCAAAAAATAAATTGCCGCTCGACAGCGAACTATTAAAATATCCTGAATACATTAAGTACTGGAAAGATACTTTTGGTGAATTAAGTCACCTTCGTATTTTATTCGCGGGTTTGGATCCTTATCTCGAATTTTTGAATCTTGGACAAGTTTTCGATAATTCAAAATTACTTCAGGATGTAGATATCGAAAAACCAATTCCTGCCCACGAATACATCGTTAAACAAATGGCTTATTTAGAAAAGCTGGATGTGTTTGAAGGAGCGATGGATTTTTAATTCCCCAACAATGTAAACGCTCCCCAATAATACGGATGAGGGTATTTTTTCCTCACTTCGGCTTGTGCTTTTTTGAAGGATTTACTGATGTTTTCTTTGGCAGGATTTAGAGCCCAGTCTTTGTAAAATTCACTCATTAAAATTTGTGTGGCGTCGTCATCCACCACCCATAACCTCATGATTAAATTTTTTGCACCGGCAATGTAAAAGGCGCGCTGCAATCCAAAAACACCTTGGTTATTTATATCAACACCTAAACCTGTTTCGCAGGCTGATAGAACAACTAAATCTGTATTCGCTAAATTTAATAATGAGGCTTCGTAAGCGGTAAAAATGCCGTCCTGTTCAAATTCGGTTTGCAGAGTATCCCTTGCAACAATAGAAGCACCCGCCATCATGATGCCCGAACGCAAAAGGGGATTGTTCTTTAATTTGGAGGCTTCAAAACCTAAAATAGTTTCGTCTTCGTTATCATAAACATCTTTTAAAAAGAAACCGTGCGTTGCAATGTGTAACACTTTCGGTGAATTTAATCTTTTCAATTCCTGTTCAGATGCCTGTTCTTTTGTATACACATTTACTTTCCATGCATTGCCGGTTAAAGATTTGGAAATATTTTCTACTTCTGTTTTTGTTCCCGGCAAGGGAGGAAGCTCACTGAAGCCAAAGCGGTTCATGGCTACAGCTTGTTTCAATTTTTCAGTTGATTTTTGTTTGGCAAAATCAAATTCATAATCAGGATAACCGTACAACTCCGCTGTTTTCGAGGAGTTAGTGCTTTGTTTTTTCAGGAGATAATTAAGATTGGGAAGAATGCTCAAATCAATTTCATCAAGCACGAATTTTTCGGTCTCCGGATTTTGCATCGTGTATAAATTCACTTGATTATAAATTCCATCAGGAGAAATGTAAACTTTGCTTATGCCTTTTAATTGTGCACTCAATTGTTTCCAGAAACGGTTATAAGAAACCTTATCCGGTTTACGGTTCTCAATATTATCACTGTATTCCTGTGCAAATGTGGTTTCAAAATCTTTCGAATCTGCAATTTTTGTGAGAATAGGGGCAGTCGAATTTTTTGTAATAATAAATGCGGCATATTCAACCACAAAATTTGTATCCGTTCCTGCTTTTTGTGCGCGAATGATGTTAATGGCTGCTTCGTTTGGCTGCAATTTGTTTTTTATATCTGCGAAAGTCGCTGTTTTGTTTTGTGAAAATAAATTGGTTTTTGCTTTTAATTGCTGCTCTAATTTATCAGCGCTTATTTCCAAGTCAGAAATACTCCACATATTATCATCATTCACCAATTCACGGTAACGGGATGAAAGCACTTGTTTAGTGTCCAGCCATTCGTTGTAAAGATTGACCAAAGAAGTGTCTTTACTATTGAGAATTTCCCTTCTGGCGCTAACGTTATTATTTAAAAGCAAAGATTTGATGAACATCTGGTAATTAAAACTGGTGTTGAATAATTCAGTATGATCTTCTTTTGGGAATTGCTGTGCATAATCAAAAACGAAACTGTCAAATGTTTCAAAACGGTTGCTTATGGTTCCGTAATAAGAGAACTGCTCACGTTCGCTCATTGTATTAAAAAAATTATCGAATTGTGATTTATAAGCTTGGAGAGAAGAATAATAGAGCTCTTTTGCTTTTTTATAATTTTTTAAACTCCAGTTTACTGATGCTGTACAAAACACGCCGTCGATATATGCTGTATGTTTAGTTCCGAATTTCTTTTTAATGATGTTATTTGATAAATCAAAATACTGAAGCGATTTTTCGTATTGTTTGTTTTTCTCATAAATGTTGGCGAGTCCTGATAAAAAGTAAGCATAACGTTCATGCTCTTCACCAACCGATTTTTTTATAGACTCGATTGCTTTTTTGGAATTCTCTTCAGCTTCTTTGTAACGACCCAAATGTAAATAGAGCAATGAAAGATTATGTAAACAATTGGCGTAGTACTGATGGTCTTCTCCTAAAGTTTCTTTATAAATATCTTTAGCTTTTACTAAATACGGTTCTGCTTCTGCATAACGGTATTGGTCATCGTACAAAAGCGCCACATTTACTAATGCATTGGCATAAGTGTAATGATTTTCACCGCTTGTGTTTTTTCTGATTATCAAAACTTCACTCAATAAATCAGTTGCCTGCTGGTAACGACCGAGTATCCTGTATAAATCAGCCTTATTGTTTAATGAGTTTGTGTAATCAGGATTACCCGATAAATCGAGAGCCCTGTAAATATACATGCAACTGTCGAAACAAATTTCGGCGCGTCTATAATTTCCTTTTGCTTTATAAGATAAACCTGAATTATTGTAAAGCGTGGCAATCGATAATTTATCAACTCCTTTATATTTGGATGATAATCTTAATCCTGCAGTTGATAATCTCAGTGCGTTATCGTGATCACCAATTTGTCTGTACGCTTCTGCAGTGTTATTTAAAGTTGTGATGTAATCGGTTGTGTCCATCGGTTTCATGGAGCCGTGTGTTTTCAGAAGTCCGTTGAAAATTTCAAGCGCTTTTTTATAATCACCTAAACCTTGAGCGATTTGTGCGTCAGTGTTTAAAGCAATTAAATATTCCCTGTCTTTTTCGCCGCGCAGGGTTTTAAAATAGTACATAATGGCATCATTCATGGGTTTTGCATTTTTGTAATCACCCATCTCAACATATAATTGTGCAAGTATCCTATACATTTTGGTATACTGCTCACTGCTGGCACCGTAAACCCTTGCCATAATTGGTAAAGCCTGCTGGAACATTTGTGCAGCCTGCGGGTAATAACCAATATGACTGTACATATAAGCTAAATTATATTGCGCGAATCCCCAAGCGATGGTATCGCCCGCAGCGTAACCATCATTATAAGCCTGAACATAATATGTATTAGCATCACCGTAAGATTGTTTTTCGTTGGCCATTACTCCGAGGCGATTATTAATTCTGGATCGTTTGCCTTTATCTTTCTCCAATTCCTTTTCATATTTTTTCATGAAGGTGAGAACGATATCCTCTTTTACATCTTCAGTATCAAGTTTAGCAATGAAACCTTCATACACCTTTTCGAAATTCTGGGAAAAAGAAAGTGTAGGGGAGATAAGAAGAATAAAAATGAAAAAGTGTTTCATCAGATTATTTTACCTCGATTAAAGATTCAAATTTTTCAGGAACAGCATCTAAAGTATCAAGGACTTGTTGTAAAGAATCGCAGGTTACTAAAACCATTCGCGTATCTTTAAAATGCGGAATGCCTTTGAAATAATTTGTGTAGTGCGGACGCATCTCCAACATTCCCAAACGTTCGCCTTTCCATTCAACCGATTTTAGTAAATGTGTTTTGCAGACTTCAACGCGATTGTGCAGAGTAGGAGCAGGCAAATGCTCGCCTGTTTTAAAAAAATGTTTTATCTCATTAAAAATCCAGGGGTATCCAATGCTCGCGCGGCCAATCATGATACCATCAATACCATATTTATTTTTGTACTCCAATGCTTTTTCCGGAGAATCAATATCACCATTTCCGAAAATCGGAATTTTTATGCGCGGATTATTTTTTACTTCTGCTATATATTCCCACTTAGCAGAGCCCTTATACATTTGTGAACGTGTGCGGCCGTGAATAGTTAATGCTTTTATGCCAACATCCTGCAAACGCTCTGCCACTTCCATAATATTAATCATGTTATCATCCCAACCCAAACGTGTTTTAACGGTAACCGGAAGATTAGTTGATTTCACCACAGCTTTTGTTAAGCGTACCATCAAATCAACATCTTTCAAAACGCCGGCGCCCGCACCTTTGCAAACTACTTTTTTAACAGGACAACCAAAATTAATATCTAGTAAATCCGGATTTGTTGCGTCGAAAAATTTTGCGGAGAGAGACATTGCTTCTTCATCGCCGCCAAAAATTTGTATGCCAATTGGTTTTTCATAATCGAAAATATCGAGTTTCTTTTTGCTTTTCATCGCATCGCGGATTAAGCCTTCGCTGCTGATGAATTCGGTGTACATTAAATCGGCACCGTATTTTTTGCAAACATAACGGAAGGGCGGATCACTCACATCCTCCATGGGTGCGAGTAATAAAGGGAATTCCCCCAGCTCAATATTTGCAATTTTAACCAGACCGTAAAGGTACGAAATTAGCCACTAATTGCACTAATTATCACGAATTAAGCACTTTACAGACTTCATGGATGCATATTCGTGTCATTCGTGGCTAATAAATGTTAATCCCTTATGGAAATTAGGGTTCCTTAACATCCCAATATAAAAAGCAAACATTAATCTTTAAATCTTTGAATCATTAAATCTTGACTATGAAAAAAGTATTATTAATCACACCTCTTTTTTTTGCGATGAATGTTTTTTCGCAAAATATTTTAATTAGCAATTTTGGTAACCAGTCGCCGCAACAAATGCAGAGCGTTCAGATTTTTGCTTCGAATATTAAGGTGAACGATAATAATATAAATAAACCGGCACGTGTAAATGCAAATCCTCAAATAAATATTGTACAGAGATCAAGTTCTGCCTCAAATACTGTGCAGCGTAGACGGAGAAGAACAACGCCACGCCCGGCTTCAAATATTTCAAATCCTGTTCAGACAAGCATGGTAAATATTGAGAATAATATCAATGATGATATTCAGATACAGGGAAGTTTCACCAATCAATCAGATAATAATGTAGGAAATGCTTTTGGTAATGAAAGTATGATCGAACAAATCGCCTCTGTAAATATTCCTGCGATTCAATTAGGAAGCGGTTCTTTGAATTTAAATCTTGAATTACCAACAATAAAATTACCTTCCATAAAATTCGCTTCACGAAAATCAGTCTCAGGTACAAAGCATAAAACTCACACTGTAAAAAAGAAACTAGCGAAACTGAACCGTAATTTGGGAGGTAAATTATCTTTTAAAAAGAAACTTAAAATTAAAGTTGATAATTGTTTTAAATGGTAATTTATTAGTACTTGGCATGGTTATTTGTCTCGCAAAGACGCAAAGTCGCCAATATTTTTCTCTGCGTCTTCGCGTCTCTGCGAGAACTATTTTAGGGATAATTAATTTCGAAGTATGATTATTTTTTGTAACTTGTGTAAAAATAGTGCATGAAGAAACTTTACTTTAATCTCCTTTTCATAATATTTTTCTCAATCGGTTTTAGCCAGAGTTATCCTTACTTAAATGCTTCAACTGCAAATGAAAATGAATTTCCGGTAGATAAGGATACAAACATTTACATGTTTCATGGGAATCGTTTGGTAAAAACGGATAAGAATTTTAATGTTATTTGGGCGAAAACTTATACCGGGATTAATTCTTTTAAACGGTTGTTGCTTTCCAAGACCGGAAGCTTGTTTTGTGCCGGTACTTATTCTTTAGATGATTGTTTTGGAAAGATAAATTCGGATGGAACAGTTGCGTGGTTAAAAAGAGGAAATATCAATGCTCTTTTGGTCGGGAATAATCCTATCAGTTACAATTTTTCATGTTATAAATTATTTCTTGATAGAAATAATAATCTGGTCGTATCCGGCGAGAGTGGTTATGGCTTGTGTTTTATAAAATTGGATACAAATGGAAATGTTCTAAAATTTAAGGTTTGTAACCCGCCCTCATCAGGAAATTCTTACGCTGACAAATTCTCTATTATTGAAGATTCGTTAGGCTATTATAAATTTATTGGTAGCGGTTATTCCGGAATGGGGCCGCAACGAGATTTAGGAATTTATTATTACGATGATAATTTAGACATTTTTACGAAGGCAGCACGGATTGTATCTTTGGGTAATCCAACTTCTACCTATTTTGATTGGAAACTTATAACATCAAGGTTTAGCGATCGATTTTATGTTCAAAATACTCTATCAGGTCCCGGAGGCATTGTATATTCTGGTTTATTCAAAATAGCAATGGCGGGCAAGGCAATATGGTACTCTAATCTATCAAATTTTCACACAATACCCCATATATTCTGGGGTCATGCCGAAGAGAGTAGTAATGGTTATATTTTTTATTCAATGTCTACTGGAAATTATCTTCCTAATTATACGAGTGCTTTTTTGAGGATTGATTCTAACGGAACGGCAAACCCATTGTTTGCGTTATCTATGTTATATAATTATTCTCTTGGGTTTGGTCCTCAACCGCCGGCTCATGCGCCAAGAGTAATTCATGGTAATAATTATTATTTTGATATTTCAGGACATTTCTTTCCAAATAATCCACTTACAATCCAAAAATTCAATTCGTCAATGAGCTTTGTTTGTAGCTCATCAGTGAGTGTTAGCTATACTAACTCATCTATAACTTCATTTACTCTGCCCACTCACTTTCCTTCTTTTGTCCCCATTGTCTCCTTCAATATCCCTGTGCATACATCAAGTACAACCAACGTGTCATTCTCGGTAAATACAAATTTCTGTACGGTTCTTGGAACAAATAATTTTGATTTGTTGGAAAATACCCAACCGGTTTTCCCTAACCCATCAAGTGATAAGCTTTATTTTGGAACAGAGGTTGAGGAAGCTAAAATATTTGATATTGACGGAAAAAACGTCAAGAATGTCTGCAAAGTTTCTGAATTAAATGTTAGCGATCTCTCAAATGGAATTTATTTTATCCGAATAAAAACAGACAAAGGCGAATTCAATAAAAAATTCGTTAAGCAATAATTCTCCCAACTCCGAACTCTAAACTCTTAACTGTTTATATTCTGCCACAACAAATCTTTCAGCTCCTGAACTTTGGCTCCGCTAACAGATGAGAAAAAGATGTAAGGGATTTTATCGTGGCCTTTTAACTTGGATTTTAATTCTTTTTCTAAATCTTTTTCCAGCTCAGCATCAATCGTATCACATTTCGTGATTCCTAAAACACGCTTTTTATAAAGGAGTTCCGGATTAAATTGTTCTACTTCGTTTAAAAGAACTTTATATTCTTTAAAAATATCAGGACTTTGACAACTCACCAGAAACAATAAAATACTATTACGTTCAATGTGTTTTAAAAAGCGGATGCCTAATCCTTTTCCCTCGTGCGCACCTTCAATAATTCCAGGGATGTCGGCCATTACGAAACTTTTGTAATCGTAATATTTTACAATTCCTAAATTAGGAGTTAAGGTGGTAAAAGGATAATCCGCAATTTCCGGTTTAGCTGCTGATACAACAGAAAGTAGGGTAGATTTTCCTGCGTTCGGGAATCCAACCAAACCAACATCGGCCAATACTTTTAATTCTAAAACTTTCCATTCTGTTTTTCCGGGTTCACCTGGTTGTGCGTAGCGGGGTGATTGCTGTGTTGGTGTTTTGAAATTTTCGTTTCCTAAACCGCCGCGCCCGCCGGGAACAATAATTTCTTCCTGTCCGTCTTCCGTAATTTCAAATAACACTTCACCGGTTTCAAAATCTTTTGCAACTGTACCTAATGGAACTTCTAAAATTTCATCTTTACCTTGTTTGCCGGAGGAATTTGCGCTTGAACCATTTTCGCCTTCTTCAGCAATAACGTGCTTGCGGTATTTTAAATGTAAAAGTGTCCACAATTGTTTATTGCCGCGTAAAATAATATGTCCGCCTCTTCCGCCATTACCGCCATCAGGACCACCCTTCGCCGTATTAATATCACGGTGAAAGTGCACAGAGCCCGCGCCGCCTTTACCACTACGGCAACAAATTTTTACATAATCAACAAAGTTTGAGTCCACGGTAGTTCGGAGTTTAGAGTTCGGTGTTGGGAGTATTAGAAAGAATTATTTTTTCTTTTTGCTCCCTTTAGTCTTTTTTGTCCCTTTTTTCCCTTTAGTCTTTTTGGGAGCAGCTTTTTTCTTAGGTGCTGATTTCTTTTTAGGCGCTGACTTTTTCTTAGCAGCTTTTTTAGCAACCTTCTTTTTGGGAGCAGCTTTTTTCTTCGCAGTCTTCTTCACTTTCTTTTTAGGCGTTGTTTTTTTCTTTACAGCTTTCTTAACTTTTAACTTTTGACTTTTAACTTTCTTCTTACTGCCACTGCCAGCCGTCGCTTTATTACTGCCAACTGCAACTGCTTTCTGCTTACTAACTTCAGTTTTTGGCGAAGAGCTTTCATTATTCTGCAATTCTTCAATATCTCTTTTTAATTCAGGAGAAACTTCATTTACCTGTTCAAAATCATTCACTGTTAAATCTAAATGTTCCAAATCATTTTCCAATTGCGTTAACTCAATCTCAGCTTCTATAAAAACTAAACGGTTTACCATATCATTAAAAATATCATTCACCGATCCAATGCCGTTAATGGAATGAAATTTCCCTTCGGCCGAATAATATTCTTTTAATGGCAATGTTTTATTATTGTATTCGTTTATGCGGTTTTTAATCGTCGCTTCATCGCGGTCATCTGCTCTTCCCGATTCTTTTCCTCTTTCCAGTAAACGGCGGGTTAATTCAGCTTCATCAACTTCTAATGCGAGCATGCAACTGATAGCAGTTCCTTTTTTCTGTAATAAATCATCTAAGGCTTCAGCCTGTGCTTTTGTACGCGGGAAGCCATCGAAAATAAATCCGTTAGCGGATGGATTTGCATCCAGTTTATTTTCAATCATGCCGATTACAATATCATCACTAACCAAAATGCCGCGATCCATAATTTCTTTTGCTTTTACACCAAGTTCTGTTCCGCGTGCAATTTCTGTGCGTAACAAATCGCCGGTTGATAAATGAACCAATCCGTATTTAGTAATAAGGTTTTGCGACTGGGTTCCTTTGCCTGCGCCCGGAGGGCCGAATAAAACAATGTTTAACATATGCTTTTTTTTAAAGTTAATTTTATGCGAGTACAAAAACGTCTTTTAAATTTCTTCCTAATCCGTCATAATCCAAACCATAGCCAACTACAAAATCATTTGGGATTTCCAATCCAATATAATCAATTTTTAGTTTTTTGGTATAGGCGCTTGGTTTAAAAAATGCGGTTGCGATTTTAAATGATTTTACTTTTTTATTATTTAATATTTCTGCCAATTTTTCTACTGTATTTCCTGTATCAACAATATCCTCCAGAATCACAATGGTTCTTCCTGTCAGATCCTGGTTCAGTCCGATTAATTCTGTAACGGTACCCGAACTGGTGGTGCCATAGTATGAAGCTAATTTAACAAAGGATATTTCGCAATTTAAATTTATTTCCTTCATTAAATCGGCAGCAAACATAAATGAACCGTTTAATACCGCTAAAAAAACCGGCGATTCACCGGCTAAGTCTTTGTTAATTTTCTCGGCCACATTTTTTACAGCCTCCAAAATTTTTCCGGAACTTATATAGGGTTTAAACTGTTTGTCTTTTATAGTTACCACTGTGATTTAAAGCAAGCAAATATAGCCTTTTTTGCTAATTTTGAGCAATGGCCGCCATTGGGAAAGATATTTTAAAAGCCGCACAGCTGTTGAAGGAGGGCAGGTTAGTGGCCATTCCCACCGAAACAGTTTATGGCCTTGCCTCTAACGCCCTTGATACCACTGCTGTTGCGGGCATTTTCAGAGCGAAAAACAGACCGACTTTTGACCCTCTGATTATTCATACTTATTCAATAGAAAAAGCTAAGGAATACGTTACAAAATTTCCGGAGGAATTAGAAAAACTGGCAAATGCCTTTTGGCCCGGACCGCTCACCCTGTTATTATCAAAAAAAAGTGTGATTCCTGATCTTGTTACTTCCGGATTATTTAATGTTGCGGTTCGGATTCCGAATCATCCTTTAACGCTTCAATTATTGGAAAAATTAGATTTTCCATTGGCGGCGCCTAGTGCAAATCCTTTTGGTTATATAAGTCCGACAAAACCTGAGCATGTGAATAAACAATTGGGTAATGAAGTTGATTATATTTTAGATGGCGGAGCTTGTGAAGTTGGCATCGAATCAACTATTGTTGGAATGGAAAACGGAAAAGTTTGTGTTTACCGTTTGGGCGGATTAAGTATTGAACAGATTGAAAAAATTGTTGGGAAAGTGGAGTTAAAAATAAATAACTCAGATAATCCGGCGGCACCCGGACAATTAAAAAGTCATTACGCGCCACTAAAAAAATTGGTGATTGGTAATGTGGATGAATTATTGAAGCAATATGAAAATCCCGGGGTATTAAACTTCGGTGATAAAAGTTATGATGTTTACACTTATGATTTGTCGAGGAAAGCTGATTTAACTGAAGCTGCTGCTAATTTATTTGCAGGATTAAGAGCACTCGATGAAAGTAAAGTAGAAATTATTCTCACAGAGTATTTACCTGAAATCGGATTGGGAATTGCAATCAATGACCGCCTTACAAGAGCTGCGGCCGGAAAATAATTACTGCCCCTTTATCTTCGCAATGATAGCATCCAATTGCGCCATGTCTTTACACAACACCTCGCGTGCTTTAGAGCCTTCAAACTGACCTATAATACCTGCAGCTTCTAATTGATCAACAATGCGTCCTGCGCGGTTATAACCGAGTTTTAATTTACGTTGTAAGAATGAAGCGCTGCCTTGCTGGAATTGCACCACTAATTTAGCGGCATCTTCAAACATTTTATCACGCTCGCTAAGATCTACTTCTCCTGCTCCGCCTTCTGCATTTTCATCCACGTATTCAGGTAACATGAATGCACTTGGATATGCACGTTGTGCTCCTATGAAATCACATATCTTTTCTACTTCAGGTGTATCTACAAAAGCACACTGGATACGGATTAAATCGTTTCCGGTGCTTAATAACATATCACCGCGGCCGATTAATTGTTCGGCACCGCCTGCATCTAAAATGGTTCTTG
>CAZRNW010000035.1:0-13679 GCA_964601535.1 uncultured Flavobacteriaceae bacterium | reverse complement strand
GGTCATCTATTAATGCCTACAATTATGAAACAGGAGTCATTAAAAAACTCATTATGAATCAAAAAAGACGAGAAGAATTATTGACACAATTAGGCGAAATATCAGGCGAACTTGGATGGGGTATTGTTGTTCCAATGAGTCCTAATGACGAAGAAGTTAAGGGACTAATAATCGGGACCAATGAGTTTATTGAACAAATTTTATATAGATTTACTATTTCTGGTGATGAGATTGTATATCCAAAACTTGAAAATCACGAAGTTGAAGAAAAAGAACCTGTAAAAAAGAAAAATGACAACGGAGATCCTACTTGGCATTAAAGATAGCACACATTTCTGACGTGCACGAAAAATGGCATAAATTAGAAATTCCAGAAGTTGATATTCTAATCTCAACCGGAGATTACTCCTTTCGAGGATCTAAAGAGGTTGTTAGAGAATTTCATAAATGGCTTAATAAACAAGAGGCTGGGTATATTATCTCAGTTAATGGAAATCATGAGCTTTGGGTTGAAAAAAATTTCGAACAAGCCAAAGAAATAGCGGAAAAGGAATGTCCAGGTGTTTATTTTATTGGGGATGGACAAACAATAAATATTGAAGGTATTAAAATATTTGGATCAGCTTGTAGTCCGTGGTTTATGGATTGGGCATGGAATAGAGGTCGTACAATTATTCAAGCGGCACATCACAGAGTTCCCTTTATTGGCGATGAGTGGGATAAAATCGAACCAGGAACAAATATTATTGCTGTCCATAGTCCTCCTTATGACGTTTTAGATGAACTAGTTTTTGCGGACGGGACACCAAAAGGTGAATTTGTCGGATGTCAATTATTACGAAATAAGATTGAGGAAATTAAACCCGATTTGGTTCTATTTGGTCATATTCACGCTCAGGGCGGGAAAGAACATCACGAAAATGGTATATCTTATTTTAATAGCACAATTTGTGATGAGATGTATTATCCAAGTAATCCGGTTAGAATAATTGATTATATTAAGGAGAAAAAATGAAATATATTTTCACTAAGAACCAAGATATAAATAATAAATTTGATCATACTAAAGTTCAAATCGAAAGTGATGCTGAAACTCTCTCAGAGATACTAGAAGCTTTTGAATACTTCTTAAAGGGATCTGGATTTGTTTTTGAAGGCCATTTAGATATAGTTAATGATAGTACGGAAAAAGAGGTTGAATAGATGAGAGATATGAATAGATATATTGATAATTATGGATTAATCGTTCAGGACTTAAATGGATATAGTAAAGGTGATGGGGGCGATGCGGCCCACAAGACATCACATTATGCTATTGCCTCTTTTCTTTCAGGAAAAGAGCCTCATGAAAGTTTTAAAAAATTAATAGAAGTACAAAAAGCCACACCTTTTGTGAGACATCCAGATACTAGTAAATGGTACAGCATGACAAATCGTATGAGTCGGGACCAATCCTTTCCTTATGTTATTGCTTTAGCTCTATTAGGAAATTTTAAAATGCTTTTTCATTTCTTTATTCGTCACATGTTACATGCGTTTTTGTTTACTTGGAATACTATTCCGAATTATGTAATGCCCGGGGATACTCAATATAAAAAGAAACTTCCTGATTTAACTTTATTTGAATTTTTTAATGTGTATATTCGTGGATTTCGACTTTATCCTCTTTATCCGTTATTGCTGCTCGGGGACCTTGAGATGTTAGGAAGTTGTATTATTAAACGATATGATAATGATAAAGATGTATGTAATTCAGTAGCCAGTGTTCTTCTTGCAAAAGCAGTCATGCCAACACCACTATCCTATTTAGCACGCAAGATTTTAAAACCAGTTGCTCAAAAGAAATTGGATGAATATTTCCGTGAAGATTGGATGGAACCGCCAATAAATGAAGTTTATCGTTCTTCAGTTGACAAAATGTAAATAATGTGTTATAATAATAAAAAAGGAGAATATTAATATGTTCGGTTATGGAAAAGTAGCAAAAGCTAAGATTGATAAATCAACAGCCCAAATTTTGGAATTAGAAGCTCAGAAAAAATCTCTTGAATTGGATAAAGATAATCTAGCTCTTGAACTTACAAATCTCAAACGTAAAGTCGAGATGGAAATGGAACTCGAACGTCATCGTCAAAAACTTGCACTAGAAGGTGAACGAGCTGTATTTACTCGAGAAAAAGCAGTATATGAAGTTGATAAAAAAGAGATGGAAGATCGTCTAAAACGAGAAATGGAACTTTCTAAAACTGAAGCTATTACCTTAATGAAACTTGAATCACAACAAAAAATAAAACAAACAGAAATCGATACTCAACGAACTATTAATGAATTAAAAGCTCTTCATACAGAGGAACTGGCAAAAGTCCGCACGTCTTCAGCAGAAGAATATTATAAACGTCTAACGGCAGCATTCCAGGACCTCCAAGTGAATGGCGACAAAAATTCGCGTTTTATTCAAGATCTTGCACTTAAAATGTTTGATAAGGTCCCGTCTCCATCAGTCGGTGTAGATGTGACTATGTCAAATGTACCTAAGTTGGTAGCCCCGGCTTCAAATGAGTAATTACACAGAAGAATTTAGAGTCAGCAACTATGATACAAAAATAAATTGTACTAGTTGCGGCTCAGATAATGTAGTCCATTATGGTGAACTATGGGTAAATGGACATCCTACTCCTAAACATAAATGTAATAATTGTAATCTCGTATTTGAGAAATACGAGGGAGGAGTTGCAAATATAGTTAATAGCTACCAAGGTAGAACTGTTTCTGGAACACAAGTCTCATTTACACAAGGAATATTATCAGGTTCAGCTACAGCATCAACATCAGGAATGTATGGATCTAATATATCAGCAGGAATAGATTCATCAAATATTAACTATAATTATAATGGATGGGGTTCATACCAACAAGATAGTGATATCCAACAATTAAAAAGTAAATTAAACTTTTTAGAGAGCAACATTTATAATATGCAAAATGATATGCGTACATTATTAACTAATTTAATTGATATGAAAAATAAATACGAAAAAATGTTAGAAGATCCTCTTGCTCATTTAAAAGTAGGAATTCGGGACTTTAATTTAAAATAATGTTAGCTCAAATTAATACATCAGTTGGATCTGTTCCAATTCTAACTGCTCAACAATTTTTTAATCAATATCTTAAAAAAGAAATTGTTAATACAAATCGAGTTGTGATACCTAAAAAAATTCAACCGACCGTTCAGAAAGAATTTAATTGGGTAGATATATGGTCTTCAACTGTTGAACAAGATGTAATAGATTTAAATTATTCAAGAAATTATTTAGGTCATCAAAATTTATTAAATACAAATATTCTTTATAAAGATGTGAGTTTATTGTTTGATTTTTTTAATACTGAATTATTAATAATGATTTTACAAAAGGAAATATCAAAAAAAGTTAATTTTATCAATATTGCTGATTTAGTTGAAGTCGCTAATGAATTATCTTTAGAAGATGTTTCAGAAGCTTATTGTATAAAATATGAATTAAATAAATTTCAAAAATACTTATGTTTTATTAGTCATGAAACTTTAAAATGGTTCTATACTGAAATAAAAATGGACCATAGAATGGATAGGGACGGATTTGATATTCATTTTAGTTGTAAACTTTATAATGCTAATCCGAAAACATTTAAAATTATTAAATATGATGAATACAAATTAGAAGATGATATTTATCAACTTAGGCCAAGTTATCAACCTAATTTACATTCAGTAATAATAAATCCTAATCTTTTTTAAATAATTTTTTAAAGCGTGGCTTTTTTGGGGCAGTTTCTGGAAGCTTCATTCCTTTACTTGCTTTATCAAATTCATTTACAACTGACGGTTTAATATCTCCACGCTTTTCTGCTACATGAAAAAACTTTCTTTGCTTATATGATTTATATGGCATGGCATACTCCTTGCATCTAATATTACTTGTTAAAATCTGTTTTCTAAATAAGAAAACACCTTGACTTTATAACATTCTCGTGTTATAATATAATCTATCGAAAGGTCAAAAATGTATAGACTAGCTCTTGATCTCGAATTGAATAAAGAAGGCGAAAAGATCACAGATATAATTCAGATCGGAGCTGTTATAGGTGATATCTATACAGGAGAGATCAAAGAAAGATTATCATACATTATTAAACCATCTAAACCTGTTGATCCATTTATTACTGAATTAACAGGTATTACACAAACGATGATTGATGATCGAGGGATTACGGCACCTGAAGCTTATCTATATTTGGAAGATTATATGAATGATTATGAATGTAGTCGTTCTATTTTGACATGGGGAAAAGGGGACCAAGAGTCTTTAAAAAAAGCCGCAGATAGGGAATCGGGACGAGGAAAAATTGGACATAGATATACTGACGTTAAGACTCTTTATTGTGAATACAGATTAGCTAATAATCTAAGTATGAAGGCGGGACTAGTAAAGGCTTGTGAAAATATGGGAATGCAATTTTATGGACAAGCACATGATGCAATGTGGGATGCATATAATACTTTTGAAATATATAGAAAACTTTTAAGTAAAATGAGGCAAAAATGATGTTAATATCTATTGGAGTATTAGTTATATTTTTTATTGCATTTATAGTTTTAATAGCAATTCTTCCTCCAAGAGAAGAAGATCCGATGATAACATATGAAGAATTAATGCGAGAAACAAAAAAACGAATTGAAAAAGAGGGACATCTAAAATTAATCAAAAAGGAAGATGATGGACAAACCAACAGTAAAACAGATAGTTAAATGGTTAGAACATGAAATTGCTTCTATGGAAAAACATAAAGCAATGACTTCGGAGTTCGAAGCAGAGATGAGAACTCTGCATTATGTTAGAGATTTTTTAAATGCATTGATTGATAAACGGAGAACTTTTGTGTTCTCAGAAACGGAAACAAAGTGAAGTATTTATTAATTTTTTTAATAATAACTATATCAAGTAATAGTTTTAGCAATGATATTTTCAAACATATTATTAAAAATAAACCAACTATAAATAAAGACTATGCTGAAAAACTTTCCTTTATTATTATTAAAGAATCTAAAGAAAATAATATTGATCCTAAAATAATTAGTGCTATCTTTATGCAAGAAAGTTCTTATAAATTATCCGTAATTAATAAAAAATCACAAGATTATTCTATTGGTCAAATCAATATTAAAAATATTGACTATTATAATTTAGATAAAGAACGATTGTTAATTGACTTATCTTATTCAGTTAAATCAACATTACTTATTTTAAAAAATTTAAAAATAAAATATGCTAAAAAAGAAAAAAAATATTGGAGTCGTTATCATAGTTTTAAACCAAGTTATCGAAAAAAATATGAAAAATTAATTGAAAAATATGAATAAATATATTTTATATTGTATAATTTTTGAAAATAATAAAAAATATTACGGAATAACTCGGAGATCTTTAGATCAAAGAATTTATGAACATATTTGTGAAGCTCGTTTACATTCAAGATATTTAATTAATAAGGCTATGAAAAAATATAATTATCAATTTAAAGTCAAAATAATTAAAAGAAATTTAAATGAAGAGGATGCTTTAAGATTAGAAAAATATTATATTAAAAAGGATCAAACTCAGTATCTTAAAGGATATAATCAAACATTAGGAGGAGATGGGGTTCGATCTATAGTGTATACTGAAAAAATGAGAAAAAATATTTCTAAGGCCCAAAAGAAAAGATTTAAAAGAATAAAAAATAAATTAAATAATAAACTTTCAAGTAAACAAAAATTATTTTATGTTTTTAAGAAAAATGGAAAATTTATTGGTGCCTTTTTTAATCAAACAGCTTTTGCGAAAAAATATAGAATTTCTCAAGCTCATATTAGTGAATGTTTAAGAGATTTTAAAAAAAGAAAATCTGTTAAAAATTTTATTTTTTCTTGGAAATTAGAAAATATTCCTTATTTATTACAATATAATTTTAAACATCAATGGAATGAAAATTCTAATACTTTTAAGAAAAAACTTAATGAAACTCAAAAACAATATAAAGAAAGAATTAAGAGATGGTCATGACATATAAAGAAGCTCAAGATTCGGGTAAACCTTTTAATCGAAAAGTATATGATGATGGTTGGTATCTTTATGATAAGAGAAGAAAAGTGGACTGGAGTGTAACTGATTTATCTATGCGTATATGGTCCAAAAAAGATTTAGAAGCAACAGATTGGGTGATAGATGAAGAATAAAACAGGAAATGATGTCGCTTTAGAAAGTATTAATGAACTTTTAAAGCTCCCGGACGAAGTTTTTATCAAGAAGTTTGAATCTGATAATAAGATTGAAAACTTCTTACCCGATGAAGTAATTAACTATTTAGAAGAACATAGAATTTACAATCAAAATGTAGCCGATCTTATTATGAAATATTTAGAAAAAAATGGAGAAGACGAACTGATTAAGTATATTACCTCTCTAGAAGACGGATTAGAAGCTGCTATAAAACGAATTGAAGAACTTGAAGATGATCCAGAAGGGAACTAAACTTAAATCTAGAACGACCGGGGCTGAGGTTACGGTTATTGCGGCGGATTTTGATATGTGGGGAATGACATATAGTATTGAAGTCGGGGGACTAAAGAAACATTATACATATGATACTCTTGTAAAAGAATATGAGATTATTGTTGAATCGCTTCCTTATACAAAAGAAGAAGATAAGGTTTGTAAATGTGGTGGAGAAAAAACTTATAATAGTAAAGAAAAAATATATCACAGTCGTTGGTGCTGGTATGGAAAATAAATATGACAAAAGATGAAATTAAAAAAACGTATTGACATTTAAATAAAAACATGTTATAATAAAATAACTTTGGTAGTGTAGATCAAGGGATGAGTCCTTGATTCGTAAGTTGAATAATTATCGAAAGATAACTCAAGCATGTAAATCCAAAGTTACATGAAAGGTTAAAATGAGTGACATTAATGATGCTAGTGAATTCGCTGATCTAGTAAAAGATGCTACAATAAATAGCAGTGTACGAAGTCGTGCCAGCCGAGGGTCCTTGTTGGAATTCTTTGAGGAGAGAGAGATCTCTCCTCTACCTGGGCAAGTATCACAGTACTCTCTGTACCGTGAGGGTTATAAAGCTACCACACCAACAGTTCAATCCCTTATTCCTGGAACCTATGAAGTCTGCAGTGACGATAATGGTCCATACATAACACCATTACCTCCGCCAAGTGGTCTCCTTTTAGAACTTCCTGAAATGCGATCTAAAGATGTTCTAGAAATCGTAGAACAGTTTTGGAATAGCGAAAAGGATTATAAAGAGGGTAATGATTATGTTGTTGGTGGAGCGGCGTTTAAGGCAGGATTAATGTTATATGGGGTCCCGGGGGGTGGGAAGTCATCGATAATTAAACTCATTTCAAAAAAACTTGTAGAACGTGGCGGGATAGTCTTCTTTTCATCTATTAACCCGTTCTATGTTTTAAAATGGCTTACTGATTTTTCTGTTGTTGAAAAAAACAGAAAATGTATTGTTATTTTAGAAGACATTGATACATTAATAGAAAATTATGGTGAGGCTGTATATTTAGAAATGTTAGATTCAGCGAAGACTATCGACAATATATTATTTATTGCAACAACTAATTATCCTGAAAAACTTGATCCTAGAATATATAACCGACCTGGCCGATTTTCTTATATAGTAAAAGTTGGATATCCAACTACACTTATGCGTGAAGCTTATCTTAAAGCTGTATTGAAAAAACACGATGACGTAGAATATATTGTTAAGAATACAGATCGCTTTACGATAGATCATTTAAGTTCTTTGGTCAATTCTGTATATCGAGAAAAAAAGGAATTGAAAAAAGAAATAGAAAGATTAAAAGCTTTGTTTAGAATCCCGAAATCTGATGAGGACGAAAAAGGGATGGGGATTATATAACGATGCATATGTGGGGAGATAAAGACTTTGATTGGAAAGGATTGGATTGTGCGATTACTTATTGTATGGATTTTTGGAGAAAATGGGGCAGGATAGGGTCACACGGAAAGGAAAAATATGGAACTTTTCGGGACCACGTATATTTCTGGGATGGGGGTATATGGAGTTTATTTTATCCGGGTTATGTTTGGGTAAAACCGGGATTTTGGTCTTTTATTTATTATAAGTTGGATTACTATATTACTAGACCGTTTACTCGATATACCGGAATAGCTAGGATAGGATTTTGGTATCAAAGTCAAATTTACAATTACGCTATACAAAAAGCGTGTCGAGATTATCCACATTTAATAAACGAGCTTGTAATGGGTCTCGATAGGTATGATTTAATAAAGCCCGGAATATTTGGACCTGTATGTGGTATCACGATATGCAAAAAATATTAGGAGAGCTACGAAGATGTATTTGGAAAATAGATTTATTGAAATCAGTTTTTATAATATAAAAAACAAAACGAACTATGAACCAATACCGATATTTTTATTTAATATTATGTTAAATGATGATTTTTATTTTAGATTACCCCAATTCCAGGAAAACAACAAAAATAGAAGAAAATATCTTTTAATATATTTTAACTTTTTTAAAAAATATTATTTACATCTTAAAATAAAATTATGGAAACTCGGATAAAAGATTTTGAAAAACGAATAAAAAGAGATGGAGTGGATTTTTGTAAGTCCCTTTTTGAACACGCGACTATAAGGTTACTCGCGCATAAGTATGCTTACTATGTTGAATCTAATCCATATATTGATGATGTTGCTTATGATATTGAAGAGAAAAGTTGGTATGTAATGGGACGGGCATTGGGACTACTTGATGAAGATCATACAAGTCCTTGTGTTGATTTTGATCCGCAACATTTCTTTGCGGACAAAGGTCGAGAATTAGCTAAGGAGTTAATAAGAAAATGAGCCAGGAAACAAAGCATAGGGAGTTTTGGATTGTTGGCTCGCCTACGCTTGGCGAAGCACTTTATGGTCCTAACGAAAACGAAGACGCTAAAAAAACTTACGAAGAAGAGCGCGCTAGAAACGGTGACAAAGCTTACATTGAGCGCTTAGTAGATGGAGTCGCACTCGCCGAGGCGCAATCGCGAATTAAGTTTCTTGAGGAGTATTTACCTACAACCGTAGATCAGGAAATTCATTTAGCTAAGGTAAAAGAATTAAGAGCAGAGATTGCGGAGTTTGCGCAGTTACGCGGAGAATTAGCAGAGGCGAAAGCGGAGATTGAGAGATTGAAGTCTGAGCCAGCACTTAAAATTACGGCCACTAAAGATTTAACAAGAATTGCTCAGCTTGAAACCAAGCTTAATTTAAAAGAGAAACTTGTGGCGGAGTTGAAAGCGGAGATTGAGGGATTGCGAGAGGATGTTGAAATGCTGCAATCTGATCTAAAGAAAAAGTCAGATGACATTGGTCGATCAGAGCACAGAGGAAATACAGTGGATTATATTTATGATAAGTGTGCAACTTATGGGAAAAAGTTTGATGAGCTGAGGGCGCAAGTGGCGGAGTTGAAAGGGGCGTTGGAGAAAGTGAGTAAACCTACAAATTCTGAAATTTTATCGTTTGAATATCAACGCCGTGAACTAGTTGAGAAACAAGTTAGTCAAGGTCTAAATGCTTTGACGAGAGAAGAATTAAACGAGCTTCATCGCTTAGATTCTTTGGTAGCTCCTTACGACATAGTTGGAATACTCTATGACGAACTCACCCGCCTTCGCGCCGAGAATGAGAAGCTACGAGAAGAGTTAGCTGTACAAAATAAAAGTATTCGTAAGCAAATAAAAGTTGGTGAACTTCATATGGATAATATGTTTAAGGCTCAAGCCGAACGCGACGCCCTCCGCACCCAGCTTAAAGAAAAATATAGTGTAACTTTTGGCGAAACGAAAAGTGGAGTTAAAACCTGTCAAGTGAACACGCATGACGGTAATTGGGACCTGTACGCAGAGATGACCGCATATCAAAAGTATCGTGATGAGACAAGTAAGCTCGCCGCCCAGCTCGCAAAAGCCAAAGAGTGCTTGGAGGATATTGATAACGAATTGCAGAGGCCTAGGTTTAATGATGGACGAGATAATTTTGAAACCAGCTATTACGAACTCGCAGATTTAGGCAAACGCGCCCGCGAAACACTTAAACAAATAAGGGGAGAGGGATGAGTAAAAGTGATGCATGTAATACAGATACGCTTGAGGCTCATCTGTTAAAAGAAAATGATAGATTGGAAAAAGAAATAACTCAACTTAAAGCTGCTTTAGATTCTGGAAATCATGAAATATCATCATTATTACGAAAAGAAGATAAACTTGAAGAACAATTACAAGAATGGAAAGATAGATATTCAAAAATAAAAGAAGAACTTATTGAAAGTTTTAATACTAGAATAAAAAATCAAATTAAACAAAAGCCAAATGAGAAAATTGATGAAGCAATACGAGTTTTCAACTCGCCTTTGAAGGAAAATCCGCCTTTAGATCAAATTAAAGAATATATTGAATATTTATATTTCGCAGGGCAATGTTTGGCTGCTGAAATGAAAAATATAAGGGATAAATAATGATAGAATTTTGGCGTAAAAACGGAGACTACTATGGCCTCTCGCTGAGAGAGATGCCGAACGAAGCTAATAAGATCTCCAAGCTTCTCAAAGGATATTATTCAGAACGTATTAAAGATGATGATGTTCCGGTCTTTTATTTTCATAAAAAATACTTAGTCCCGATTCAGCATATATTAAAGAAAACTCTTAAAAGTCAGGAAATTTGAATGAAAATATTCATTCAATTTGATCAAATGAGTTGGCCAACGTTAAATTTTAAAATAGCTGAAATGAATAATAAACTTAGATATAATCCAAGTGATTTGAAAAAAGAAGAATTATTAACGTTAGCGTCTATAGTAGATTCATATGCAGCCTTAATTAAAAAAACACAAAAACAACGAAATTATATATGTAAAAAAATAAAAGGATATAAATGAATTTATTACAAAAAATATATTATCATAAGTGGTTTCCAAGATTCTTTTATAAAAAGATGGACGGTGGATCAGATTCGGGAGTGACCGGATATTTTCTTATAGAATGGAAGAGCGTTTTCTCAATCGGACTACTTCATTTTAAAAAAGGGAGTAGAGAAGCATTTCATTCTCACGCATTTAATGCCATATCTTTCTGGTTAAAGGGGAGCGTAATAGAAGAGAAATATAATCAAAATATAAAATTACCATTCTCGGCAAGTTTTAAACCTAAATATACTCCAAGAAGTAATGTCCATAAAATTATTGCAGATGAAGATACTTATTGTTTAACTTTTAGAGGTCCTTGGGTAGATTATTGGTCCGAATTTAAAAAGGATAAACATATATTATTAACTCATAATCGTAAGGTGATAAATTAATATGAAAAAAATAATTTGTTTATACGGCGGCCCGGGGATTGGTAAAAGTACAACGTGTGCAGGTCTTTTTTATAAATTAAAAATGGCAGGACATGATTGCGAAATGAACCGAGAATATATAAAAGATTGGGTTTGGGAAAATCGGGCTATAAAAAGCGGGGACCAACCATACTTCTTTTCCAAACAAGCTAGAAAAGAAAGAATCTATATGAAAGCAAATTTAGATTTTATTATTACTGATAGTCCCCTTGTTCTAACTCATTATTATGGAATGAAATATGATGAGATTGAGCAAAAATATAATACTAGTTTAAATATGCTTAAAGGTCATCACCAAATTTGTAAAGATTTTGGATATAAAATCGATCATTATCTTTTAACGCGAACTAAAGAATATAATCCTAATGGGAGATTACAAACAGAGGAAGAAGCTATAAATTGTGATATTGAGATTAAAAACATGTTAGATAGATTAGGAATTAAATATATAAAAATTAATGACGACGAAAACGCAGTTGACAATATTTTATTACAATATAATATTATTCCGAAGGTTTAAATGAAATGGCGAGATCTTGCTTTAGATAAATGTGGAAAACTAAAATGACACCTATTGATGATGGAAAGAAACATATAAATATCTATAGCAAAGGGGCGACTGAATTAGGCCGTTATCTTTCTAATTTTACTAAAGCTCCTATCGAAACTGAGGATGGTTCCTTTTTATCCATAGAAGGTTATTGGTATTGGCTAGGATGTACGCACCCAGATAAAGAGATATTAAGAGAACTATATGGATTTAAAGCTAAGCAGGTCGGAAGAGAGTTAGGTAGCCCCGATTGGCTTGACACTGAGATCTTTAGATCAAAAATTAAAAAGGCTATGTTTATAAAAATTCAAAGTAATGGAGAGATGTATGAAGCATTTAGAGCCTCAACTCTTCCTTTTATTCATTATTATGTTTATAATAACAAAATCTGTCTGGTTCCTGAAGCTCATTGGATTACGGAAGAATGGGAAAGATTACGAAAATTATGAAACATGTAGAGCGGGACTAGACATCTCCCATTTCTTTCTTAATAGATCTTTTAATTTTCATATGTTCTCTAGCTTTTAATTTGACACAACTAGGGCAACGCATTCCATTCCAAGGATTTCCTTGCTCGTCTTCGTAATATTTTCTTGTTGACTTTCGAGGAGTCTTTCGAGCTAATCGAACCTTATTATTCTGGCATCCAGAACATGTTGTCTTAGGTAAACCTTCGAGCCGGAACTCTTCAGACCCAACTCCTTTTTCATCAGAAATTTTAGCCATGTTAGTAGCCTCTAATGCTGCTATGTTAGTATCTTGTTTTTTTTCCATATATTCTCCTTGTTAGTATCGGAAATCTTACTTTTCCTCGTTTCTTTTTATCCTCTCCTTATTGCCTGAGGTCTCTCTCCTCATATATATACTTGTTAGTATTCATCTATCTCGCTCATAAAAAAATCGTTAGTATAATCGCTCGACAGATGAATGTGGGCGTTAGTATTTTCTCATTTAAATAACCCCACAAGTTAGTATTGTTAGTATGTTTGTAAGTGCTCAGAATTACTGTGGTATTGTAAATTCTTTTCCAGAAAAAAAACACCCTACCCCCCCTGGCATGAATCTTGCATCTATCTGGCATGGCATACTTCTTGCATTATTACAAAATCTATACCAGAAAAAATAAACCTGAGAAAATGGCGTGATGGATGTTTGGCATGATTTTTGCAAGCCAAAGAATTTTTTCTATATCACACTTGACAACCCCTTCCATTATGCTATCCTGATTATATGAAACGCGAAATGTTATATTATATAAACAACGAAATAACTAAACAAGCCAAAGGTTTAGTTTATTTAGTTAAGGATATAGCTCCAAGTACTACAATAGATTTATTTAATTCGACCAGTCTTATAATATGGAGCGGTGCATCGGAACTAACTATATACCAAGACGCCTCAATCAATTATATGTTTAGAGCTCTACATGATTCAATGCATATAAAAACGGGACTAGATTTTTCAATTAAATCTGAGATTGAACTAGGAAAAATACAAGCGTCGAAACAAACTTCAGACCTAATGAGAGAATTGTTTTATTCTGAAATAGTAGGTCAAGCTTTATATTTTGAAAAAAATAATAAATTTATTGACAACCAAGTTCAATTCACGTTAGACTATTTATATGGAACTGGTTTCAAAGTATATTAAGG
>CAZRNW010000034.1:0-13827 GCA_964601535.1 uncultured Flavobacteriaceae bacterium | reverse complement strand
TTATATTTCCTTTGGTTGTATATCCTTGGTAGTGACCAAAATTTGAGCCATTACTACAATTGTAGTAAGCAATGAAAGAACGTTTACATTCATTATTTGGACAAGACATTAAAATTTCTAAATTGTAATCATAATGATATCCATAAATAGGATTTGGTGTCACCGAATGATGGCAATATGGGCATTTGTCTGGATGCTCATCAAATCTTATTTCACCATATTTTGTTTTTACTTCCATGTTGCATTTATAAAAAAGCCCCTGCCGGTTAAGACAGAGGCTTTATTTGATTTATGTTTTAGTACTGTGCCGTTCAAAGTGACGGCATTTAAGTTAGCTGGTAATGAAGTGTAAATTATGCGTTAGCAATAATTTTCTACTTCATTACATCATCCCACCCATACCACCCATATCAGGGCCGGCCGGCATTGATGATTTTTCTTCTTTCTTCTCTGCTAATACGCAATCAGTGGTTAATAACATACCTGCTACAGAAGCTGCGTTTTCTAATGCTACGCGGGCTACTTTAGTAGGGTCAATAACTCCTGCTTTAAATAAATTTTCAAAGTTCTCGGTGCGTGCATTAAAGCCGAAGTCGTCTTTTCCTTCTTTTACTTTTTGTACAACAATGCTGCCTTCAATACCACAGTTCGCGCAAATCTGGCGTAATGGTTCTTCAATAGCACGTTTTACAATTTGTATACCTGTGTTCTCGTCTTCGTTGCTGCCTTTTAATTTTTCTAAAGCTGCTACGGCACGGATGTAAGCTACACCACCACCTGGGATGATACCTTCTTCAACAGCCGCGCGGGTTGCTGCTAATGCATCGTCAACACGGTCTTTCTTTTCTTTCATCTCTACTTCAGTAGCTGCACCAATATAAAGTACCGCTACACCACCCGCTAATTTAGCTAAGCGCTCCTGTAATTTTTCTTTATCGTAATCAGAAGTTGTGCTTTCAATCTGCGCTTTAATTTGGTTCACGCGCGCAGTGATGTCAGCTTTTTTACCTGCTCCATTTACAATAGTTGTATTGTCTTTGTCGATGGTAATTTTTTCTGCTTTACCTAACATGTTTAATTCAGCGTTCTCTAATTTAAAGCCTTGCTCTTCGCTGATTAATGTTCCGCCTGTTAAAATTGCGATGTCTTCTAACATTGCTTTACGGCGGTCACCAAAGCCCGGAGCTTTAACAGCAGCAATTTTTAAAGAGCCACGGATTTTATTTACTACTAAAGTAGATAATGCTTCACCATCTAAATCTTCAGAAATAATTAATACCGGTTTACCTGTTTGTACTGCTTTCTCTAAAATAGGAAGCAATTCTTTCATGCTCGAAATTTTCTTATCGTAAATTAAGATCAATGGATTCTCTAATACAGCTTCCATTTTCTCAACATCCGTTACAAAGTAAGCAGAGATATAACCGCGGTCGAATTGCATACCTTCCACAACTTCTACAGTTGTATCAGTACCTTTTGCTTCTTCAACAGTGATAACACCTTCTTTTTTCACTTTGCCCATCGCTTCTGCAATTAGTTTTCCGATTGCATTGTCGTTGTTAGCAGAGATAGTTGCAACTTGTTCAATTTTTTTGTTATCGGTTCCAATGGATTGTGTTTGTTTTTGCAGACTCTCAACAACTGAAATAACAGCTTTGTCGATACCGCGTTTCAGATCCATTGGATTCGCACCAGCAGCTACGTTTTTTAAACCTGCAGTTACGATAGCCTGAGCTAACACAGTTGCAGTTGTAGTTCCGTCGCCGGCAGCATCAGCCGTTTTGCTGGCTACTTCTTTTAATAATTGCGCGCCCATGTTTTCCACGGCGTTCGCTAATTCGATTTCTTTTGCAACAGTAACACCGTCTTTTGTGATTTGCGGCGAACCGAATTTTTTATCGATAATTACATTGCGACCTTTTGGTCCTAATGTTACTTTAACAGCATTTGCTAAAGCGTCAACACCGCGCTTTAATGCGTCACGTGCTTCGAGGTTGAATGATATGTCTTTTGCCATTTTGTAAAAATTTAAAGATTTAAAAATTCAAGATTCAGGGTTTTGTTTTTTCAGTCAAGGAGCGAATCCTGAAATTAATTCTCCGTTACTGATTGTTCTATGATTCAAAAATTTAAAGATTCAAGATTACAATATTTAAATCTTTGAATTTTGAATTGTTGAATTAAATGATCGCGTAGATGTCGGATTCCTTCATTATGAGATATTCCTTCCCATCGATGGTAATTTCTGTTCCTGCGTATTTTCCGTAGAGAACGGTATCGCCAACTTTTACGGTTGTGGGTTCGTCTTTTTTACCGGGACCGGCAGCTACGATTTTACCTCTCATTGGTTTTTCTTTTGCGGTATCAGGGATGATAATTCCGCCTGCTGTTTTTGTTTCTGCTTCCGCGGCCTCAACCAGTACGCGGTCGGCCAGGGGTTTTACATTTACACTTGCTTTTGCCATATTCTTAGATTTAAAATTTAAAAATTTAAGATTCAAAGATTTGATACACCAGATCCGGAATCCTTTGAATCTTTAAATCCCGGAGCTTGAATTAACCCCCTTTCTCATTCTAACCCAAGATCCAATCTTTGAATTTTGAATCTTAAATTTTGAATTATTTAGGGGGCGCCTAAGGTACGCTAAAACCTTGCCATTACCATAAAAATGACGATTTTTCACGGTTCGTCAGCTTCGTGGTGACAATGCAGGTTTTAAGAGGGGTTTTGGGCTGAAAAAGTGGCAGGACTTCGACAAGCTCAGCTACCTATTTTGGGCCGGGACTTTCCCGAAGGGACCACTATGTGGCGGCTCCGCTCAGTCACCGGTTTAGGGTCAAAAAAGGCTCTTTTTTTAATGAGGTGGCTGAGCGTAGCCGAAGCCACATACTATCACTTCAAATTACACTCATGCGCCGTATTTGGTGGCGAAACATCTTCCCCGAATTGGGCGCAGATGCGGTCGGCATCGGGTTTTCTTACGTCTTTAATTTCTTTGGTTTCAACGGTGGTAGCGGTTTGACCATAAACTTCACAGGTGCAGGTCCAATCGTATTTTTTGGTGCAGGATGCGAAGGCAATAACAGAAAATAATATGATAATTTTTTTATTCATCGCCAATCAGACTGCAATTATAATTTCCGCCGCTGCCCATTAATTCTTTACCGTAGGCGCCGCATTCATCGGTTGCTTTTCTTTGGGTTTGGTGATTAATTTCCTTTTTAAAAGTCCCGAAATTATTTCCTGTTACTTCACAGGTACAAATCCAGTTTCTCTTTTTCTGACAGGAAAAGAGGATAATAGGAGTTAGGATTAAGGAGTAAGTGATAAATTTATTTAGTATTTTTCTCAGCATCTTTGTTATAAAAAAGAAATTCGCAGTTACCCGCGAATTCCAATTAATTTTTTTCTCTCAACTCCGAACTCTCAACTCCGAACTACTTCACGCGAACGCCATTCTGGTATTTCACTAAAAATCCTTTGAATCCTTTTGCAGAAGCTTCTTCAAAACCTTTTAGGCCTTCTTCTTTGGTATTGTATTTTCCGTAAAGCACTTTGTAATTGCCATCTTCTTTGCTAATCTCAACACCGCTTCCTAAAGCAGCGTATTTTGATTTTCCGGGATCGGTTGGCGACGAAGCTAATTGCACACGGTAAACTAAACCGGGAGTTCCTGTTGAAGGAGTTGTATTCGTTACAGGCTCAACTTTAGCAGGTTCTGTTTTCACAGGTTCTGTTTTCACAGGCTCAGTCTTAACCGGTTCTGTTTTAGTAGGAGTTGTTGTAACAGGTGTTGTTTTTACAGGCTCAGTTTTTGTAGGCGTTGTATTGGTTGTAGAACCCGATGTGTTTTTTGGATTTGCGCTTCCGCCAAAAGCAACATTCATGGCTTCAGCTTCTACTTCTTTTTTCGCACCATTTTCTAAAAAATAAAACTTCTGAATCACTGCGCCTTCAGCAGGAGCTGCTGATGTAACACTCACTTTAAATTTTAAAGTAAATTCCGCATCACTTGGTACAGATACCCACACGATTTTCGCGCGGTTATTCTCAAACGTAAAATTTCCGGATTTAGAATCCACCTCAGTTACATTAACACCAACGGGAACATCCATCTGATATTTCGCAAAATTGGAGATAGAGCCTTTGTTAATCTTTACCTCTACATCGGTATTTGACCCGTTCGGTAAAGCGGAAGGCATATTGGTAGTGATGGTTACCTGACCTATTAGGGAACTGAATCCGAAGGTCATTGCTAAAGTGAATAATTTGAATTGCATAATGATTAAATTTGATGCAAAATATAAAATTATTACATATAAACAAAGGTGTTTAGCCCCAATTTACCCCCTAAATGAAGTTAAAAAAAGCCTACTTTTTACAGCCCGATGTAGTTAAATTAGCCTCCGGTCTCATTGGTAAAGTGCTGGTAACCAAAAGTCGCAATACCCTGACTTCGGGCATTATTACAGAGACGGAAGCCTATAATGGCATTGTTGATAAAGCCTCGCATGCCTATGGCGGCCGGCGTACAAGCCGTACAGAAACGATGTTTGCTGAAGGGGGAATAAGCTATGTTTATCTCTGCTATGGCATTCATCATCTCTTCAATATTGTGACAAATGTGAAGGATGTGCCACATGCCGTTCTCATCAGAGCCATACAGCCTTTAAAGGGAGAACAACATATTTTAAAAAGAAGAAATGCAAAAACACTTAGCAAAAATTTATGTGTGGGTCCCGGGAAAGTGAGTTCAGCTTTGGGAATAACCATAAAACATAATGCTGTCGATTTGGGTGGAAATAAAATATGGCTGGAAGATGACAATATAAAACCAAAAAATATTTTGTGTGGTCCGCGCATAGGTGTTGATTATGCAGGTGAGGATGCGAAGTTGCCCTATCGGTTTTGGGTCGAAGAAATTGTTTAGATTTGGGCTCGCGTTAGGTTCTCGCAGAGATTCGCAGAGGTTAACGCAGAGTTACGCAGAGAAATTATGAAAAAAATTGTACTACATAATGGCAAAGAGTTTTCGTTGCTGAGATTTCATCCCTGGGTGTTTTCGGGGGCGATAAAAATTAAGGATGATTTACAGGACGGGGAATTGGTGGAAGTGTATTCTGCCAAACAACAATTTTTAGGAGTTGGGCATTATTCAAATGCAAGTATTTCTGTCCGCTTAGTTTCTTTTACACCGGTTGAGATTAATGATGAATTCTGGTTCAATAAAATTAATAAAGCCTATCAATACAGAAAAGATTTAGGAATATTAAATGAAAACACGAATGTTTGCCGTTTAATTTTTGGTGAAGGTGATGGTTTGCCGGGATTGATTATGGATTATTATGATGGTCATGTTGTTTTTCAGGCGCATAGTATTGCCATGCACATGAACAAAGAAGCCATTGTAAAAGCTTTGCAAAAAACATTTGGTGCAGGTTTGAAAAGTGTTTACGATAAGAGTTCTGAGACATTACCCAAACAATATGCAGCCGGGATTAAGAATGAATATTTAGTTGGTAAAGGCGGGGAACAAGTGGTTGTAAAAGAAAACAATTGTAAATTTATTATTGATTGGGAGAAAGGCCAGAAGACCGGATTTTTTGTCGACCAAAGAGAGAACCGTTTGTTATTATCGAAATATTCGAAAGGTAAGAAAGTATTAAATACATTTTCTTATACAGGAGGATTCTCCATTTACGCAGCTTTAGCGGGAGCGGAATTGGTGCATTCGGTAGATTCATCTGCGCCGGCGATTGAATTAAGTAAACAAAATGCAGAACTAAATAAAATTACCAATCACGAAGGTTATGCAGAAGATGTTTTTGATTTTTTGAAGGATAAGGATAATGTTTACGATGTGATTGTGTTAGACCCGCCCGCCTTTGCAAAAAGCAGGGATGTAAAACACAATGCGGTGAAAGGTTATATAAAACTGAATGCGCTTGCTTTACGGAAAATTAAATCCGGCGGAATTTTATTTACCTTTTCCTGTTCGGGTGTAATTGATAAAATGTTATTCTATAATTCAATTGCTGCTGCAGCCATAGAGGCGGGTAGAAATGTAAAAGTGGTTCACTATTTATATCAGCCTGCCGATCACCCTGTAATTCCGTTTTTTCCTGAGGGGGAATATTTAAAGGGTATGGTGCTTTGGGTGGAGTGATTCGGCACTTCGGCTCCGCTCAGTGACCGATACTTTTTATCCGGTGCTTGAGCCTTCCGCCGCGGCGGAGAAGGTACTTCTATGAATCCCGGTGGCTGAGCGAGTTTACCCTGAGCTTTTCGCCGAAGGGAAGCCACAAGAAATTATTTATACAAAGCCAATTTCTTCTGCAAATCAGCCTTACTCAGCGCGGTATTGTTTTCCCACACTTTTTTACCGTTTTTGTAAATATGAAAAAGCGGTAAGGTGTTTATCTCGAAATGCTGTGAAATTTTTTTGTTATGGTCGGTATCAATTATAAGTATTTCAACTTTTTCTTTTTCTTCGGCTTCAAGCTGCTCGATAATTGGTTTTAATTTAATGCAGGGTGCACACCAATCAGCTTTAAAGTAGGCGAGAACAATTTTGTCTTTGTTCTCTGTTTTCTTTAAAAAATCATTCATCTTGTTTATACACGAAAGCAAAAACCACCAATGAAAGCAGAAGAAGGGAAAGAGATATTTTTAAATATCGCATAGATTAAAGGTACAAAATTTTTAAACTAAAAACGGAGCTATTTATTGTATATGTTTACGATTAATCCCAAAAAAGGTTAAGCCCTAATGATTTAAATTTACGAATTAACAATATTAACGATTCAACTTATTGTAATAGTGTTTGTTCTCATCGGGCACATCATCGGCAGGCGGCGGCGGGTCAAGCATAATGATTTCAGGAAATAATTTGGTGGCATGACCCTCAAAATCCTTAGCCCACTCTTTATGATTGTAAACACAAACAGGCAGACAAATTGAACAGTAATTATTTTTAGCGAAATAAGGAAAACATTTTCCGGTATCCACCACATATCTATCGTAACCCAAATGATCTTTGCCTGCTTTTGGATTACGGTTATCGGGTATTGCTTTAGCAGGACAATAAATTCTGCACGCTTTACAGATATCACAAAATGCAGCAATGCCGGCATCGATTGGTTTGTCGCATTCCAATTCAATACTTGTAATAACACTTCCCATTCTGAAAAGCGGACCAAGCTTTGGGTGAATGATGGAACCATGTCTGCCCAGTTCGCCAAATCCTGCTTTTAATCCGATTGGGATGTGTAATAAATCGCTGTCGCCAATCGGATGCTCAATTTTGCAAGTGTAACCTAAGGAGCGGATATAAGCCGCGAGTTTAATTACGGTTTCTCCCAACGTAAAATAGATTCTCAAACATTCAACTGCCGATTCCCGCGAAGGTACCACCTGAAATTCGCGCCATAACATGCGCTGACCAACTGCAATGGCAAATTTTTCGGTGACGGTCTTTCCTTTGTAAACGTCGGTCGGTTCTATTTCACAAATGCCAACTATGTCGGCGCCGAATTCAAGTGCTTTTTGTTTTAGTAAATCTGCGGCTTCTTTTGGCGATTTAAATTTATATTTTTCGGGTGCAACTTCTCCGTCGAAACGATGGTACTGGTCGTTATAAATTTTATCGAGAATATTATCTGCTTCTTCAATGTTAATCGTTCTTCCGCCAACAGATTCATACCATTCGTCCCATGAAAATGGCGGAGGGGAAGTTTTAATATTGGATAAAAAAGACATGGCGTATATTAAAACTAATATACGCCACATTTATGAGTTTTGAAAATATGCTTAGTGTTTCTTTTTCCCGAATTTAATATTTCCGAGACCGTCTAATACTTTTTTGAATACATCGAAATACAACATAATCATTAAAGAAAGACTCATCATCCAAATCACAAGTATATTGAACCAATAAGTCGGATAAAGGGAACCTAAGAATTTTTTACGCGGAGCAAAAAAGTGGGCGCGACCAAAATTCGAATCTGTAGGATCCTGAAAAACGGGGTCAATTTGCTGAATGAAACGACCGTCTTTCTCAAGGCAGCGTTCACCCATGTTATTCGAGTTCTTCAATAACTGGTTCAAGCTCTCGTTCTCGTAATCATCCTGCATTTGTAAATATTTCTGCTTGTCACCAATTGTTTTTATAAGGTTGTCGGTAACCGCATCAGATTTGGTATAAGAATTGTTTTCAATTTCATTATAATATTCATGCAGGCTTTTCATGTATTCATTACGGATACTGGATGCAACAGCAGGATTGTAATCTGTTGTATTAATCTTGTCTAGAACCGCGCACTTTACCTTCTTTGAGATTAATTGTTCCTTGGTAATTTCATTTTTAACCAGGTCGATATCAGCCTTAAGATCCGATAATGTTTTACCTGCTTTCAGTTCTGTTTCAATTCGGGTTAATTTATTGCCAAGCTTTGTTATCCAGTAATTCTTTTTGTATTGTGATACACTTTGCGATTTGTGAAGTTTATAATAACTGCGCTCATATTTATTTTCTTTGAACTGATTAACAGCTAAAGCTTCAAATGCCCAGCGGCTGGCCATGATTTCACCTGCAATAGGCACACCGCCCTGTTCGGCAAGCGCAGGGTTTAATTTATCGAACTTCACAACCACACCCGCTAATAATAATTGCGGAATGATTAAGAATGGAATTAAAATATAAATAGTAACCGCAGAGTTGAAGGCCGAAGAAATATTTAAGCCCAGCATGTTTGCGAAACAGGAAGTGGTAAATAAAACCATCCAGTAATCTAAATACATGCCTTTAACACCTAAAACCATATTACCAACAAGTACAAAGGTTAAAGTTTGTATAGCCGATAAAACGAACATGATAATGATCTTGCTCCACAAATAACTTCCTTTGCTGAGGTTTAAGAACGATTCACGCTTGCGTATTTTACGGTCGCGGATAATTTCTTCAGCACTCACGGTTAATCCAATAAATAAAGCAACAACAACCGACATGAACATATAAGCCGGCATGTTTTCGTTTTCGCGGTAAATATATCCGTGTCCTGTTTCTTCATCTGTATTAAAGTAACGAACTAAATAGGCGAGAATAAAAGCAAGCAATGGTGCTTCTAAAAAGTTAATCATTAAATATTGCGTGTTGGTTAATTTGCTTAACACGTCACGCTTAATGAACACATTGAATTGTTTTAATTTATTAGGAATTTTAAAAATAGCTTCCGGAATTTCATCTTGATGCTTAATGTCGCCAATACCGCTTTCAATTAATTCAACATAGCTTTTATTCCATTCGCTTGGACTGGTTTTTCGGTTAAAAGTTAAGTTACCGTATTCGTCTAATACCTTGCTTTCAATAATATTAAAAATCAATTCAGGATTTACGTTACCGCAGTTCCAGCACTCGCTTTCTTCTGCATTAACGTGATTTACCAAACGTTTGAAATAAGAAACGGCATCAACAGGATTTCCGTAATAAATCGGATATCCGCCCACATCGAGAATTTGAAGCTTGTCAAACATTTTGAAAATGTCTGAAGATGGCTGGTGAATTACAACGAAAATTAATTTTCCTTTTAAAGCTAATTCTTTTAAAAGGTCCATGATGTTCTCAGAGTCACGCGATGATAAACCGGAAGTTGGTTCATCCACATAAAGTACCGATGGCTCGCGGATTAATTCCAAACCAATGTTCAAGCGTTTACGCTGACCACCGGAAATAGTTTTTTCGAGAGGCGAACCAACTTTTAAATCTTTTGTCTCCGTTAAACCTAAATCAGCTAATAAGGAAACACATTTTTTAGCAATAGCATCATCGGTTAAATTCCCGAAACATAATTTCGCATTGTAAAATAAGTTTTGGTAAACGGTTAATTCTTCAATTAATAAATCATCTTGTGTAACGTGACCGATAACACCTTTTACAGCTTCCTTATCGCGGTGAATATTTTTTCCATTTATTAAAACTTCTCCGGCACTTGGAACTTCAACACCATTTAATACGTTTAACAAAGTAGATTTACCTGCACCTGAACCACCCATGATTCCAATTAGCTTTCCGCTTTCTTCGCGTATGTTAATGTTACGTAAACCTAATTTGCCGCCTTTAAATTTGTATTCGATATTTTTCGCTTCAAACGAAATTTTTGCTTTACTCGCATCAGCTAAGAAACGGCCAATTATATCCGAATAGTAAATCGGTTTTACTTTTGAACTTCGTAAAGATGAACCCGGCGTTAAAATATGAACGCGCTCTTTCGAAATACCTTGTCCGTTTAACTGTAACTCAATATTTCCATAAATCCGCAAAGCGTACATGCCAACGCTGTCGATTTGTATGATGCGCACATCATCTGTCAGTGTTTCACAGTAAATATGTTTGGTGGAGTTGTTGTAACCTGATTCTTTGTTATTGATAACGAGAATGCGCGGTGAATCCGGAATAACTTCAACTTTATCTTCAACGAAATGTTTTAATTGTAAAAATTCTTCGTTAACGATGTTAAATGTTTCTGCCACTGTAATTACGAATTCATATTCCTGTTCAGATATTTCGTTTGATGAATAAATAAACTCTAACAAACGAATCAACACGATGACTTTCTGAGGCTGTTCAAGTTCCTGATTAATCTGGGTACAGATTTTTAATACTTTAACTGAATTAAGGGAAGTCCGTTTTGCAGTACCGTCTTTTTTCTTAGACACCTGGTGATGGGCTTCAAGGTATTCGTCAAAAATACCGAGGTAAGTATCAACCTGCTCCTGGTTTAATTGTTGTTTTAAGAAAGATTGCACAATGGCCCTTCCGGTATTATTCACGCCATCCACTTTCGCGATGATGGCAAACATTTGCATTAGGGCTCTTAATATTCGTTCACTCATAAATTAAAATATTACAGGACGTTATTTTTTATACAGTTCGTAGAAACATTTAGCAGTGCGGCGTACATTTTTCTGATCTTCTCCGCTCAGCACTACTTCAAATTTTTCATTAAATACAATAGAAGTTAATCCGTCTTCCTTTAAAGTTCCGATGTAGTTAATTAGCACATCAGCCAGAAAGTAAGCGCCGGGGTCTTTGTGATTATAATAAGTTGAGTTTTTAAAAAAAATACTTTTGCTTCCTGATTTGAGTTGAAGCGGGCCTACATCCACAAAGCCGAGTTTTTGGTTTGGTGTAATTTTCAAAACAAATTTCCCGTTGTTATTAATGAACTGAATGCGGCCGCCGTTCTTCAATGGGCAGTTCATGACATTTACAAGGAAAGATTGTTTTTCAGTGGGCTTATATAAACTGTCGCTTACCAGTTGTTGACTGCAGTTTTGTGCAAACATGTAGTTAAAACAGGTAAAAAGAACAAGAATATATAGTTGTTTAATCATCTCTTTAACTAAAAAAGGATAAAGCTTTTGGTTCTTTATCCTTTTTTTACAAAAGCATTTCTAAATTATTTTTGCTTGAAGCCTATGAGTACGACTGCGCAGCCGGAACCTTGGTTTCGGTTGACATCAATCTGGGCTTCGATAATGCATTCCAAAGTATTCTTTACTTTAAAATCCCAATAAGGAGAGTTTTTATGATTACGGTTAGTAAACAATAAATGGCGGTCCTGATCGTAGATATTAAAAATTAAGTTACCATCACTGGTTCCGCTACAGGCAGCGATGCGGTAAATGGTTTCACCGAAGAAGGTTGTATTAAATTCTGCTGTTTCTTCAGAGTTTAATAATAAAGCGCGGTATTGCTGGCCGTCAGAAATGAAGGTAGAAATAATATGCTTTGCACAAAGATTGGCAATAGTATCGCACTGAGCCTTTGCTTTATTTGAAATGCTGAATGCTAAGGCGAATGCTAATATTGTAAGGGATAATTTTTTCATACTCGGCATAAAATTAAGATTGTACGTTGGTAATTTTAGTTCTGATTTCTGCGATTTTCGCACTGATTTGGTCGATTTGCTCTTTTGAAACAAGTACCTCGTTAGTGCTGTTGATGTATGTCATTTTCTTAACAGAATCAACTGTAGGTTCAACAAAAGTGTATTTGAATTGAATACCGTCGTAAACTTTAGCAAGGTCGCTTAATTGTTTACCTAATTCAATAGCTTCAGGAGCAGTATTCGATGCAATTAATTTAATAATGCTTCCGAGAGCCTGCTTTTGTTCTGCAATACGGAATTTTACTTCGTTGGTTGGTTTTTGTTTATAAGCATTAATAGAGAAATGCATACTCTCAATCCAGCCGCCGGCAAGAATCAAGCTACTCACTTCAGTACGCTTATTCGTTTTTAAATAAGCATCACTTGCGCGGTAGGCGATACCAACCAATACAAGCATGCTGTCTTTATTAGCGATATTAGTTTCGATACGTTTCATGGTTTGCTGATCAAATGCAGCAGAAACACCGAGTTTATCAGCCAATTGTTTTACGGCTGCTAAATATCCAATAGCATCCTGAGTTTGGTTATACATACTTACATAACCTAAATCAGCGCCATAAATTCCAAGATTCAGAGAGCGTGCAAAATCGTTCGTATAAGTATTAGCGTTTTTAGAAACATTTAAAACTGCTTTATCATAAGCAACACCTGATTTCTGAATCAGCATTGCAGTTTGAATTGGTGAAGGAACACTGAACAATTCACCGCCAACATTCAACACTGCAGTTTTTGCGGTGTCGGTATCAACAACATCTTTGTTATTAGTATCATCTTCTTTTGGTTTGTCACCACCGCATGAGGTAGCGAACAGGATGGATGCAACGCAAACAGCCAGTAATTTTGAGTTAAACATATGCTTTTTAGAATTCATCGATAAAATAACTTAATTGGTTATTAAAAAATCAAATGCAAGTAAGTAAAATTACACGAATTAATCAAATTTGACAGGTTTTGGATTTTAGCTATAAGTATTTGATATTCAGTTAAATAATAAGGTGTTTAAATTTAATTTTTCAGAAAATTCAATTGGCCTTTAAAAGGGACTAATGAATTAAATTTTTGAAGTCAGCAATTGTAAATTTTATCCTTAAGAAAAATCAATGGACTTAGAATTTAATTTGGCTTAAAACGCGTTGGGTTACGTTTGAATTGGATGCGAAATAAGTCTTTAATTTTTCCTGAATTTGATTGGAAGATTCTTGTTGTGCAAAAAAATCAAGCCAGACTTTTTTTAATTCGTTTGATGAATTCACATTGACTGTAACTTTCAGATTTACTAAATCAACCGCTTCATTGTACTTCGAAAAATCATTTCCATAAAAGGTAACAGGAATTCCGAACACTGCCGGTTCGAGACAATTATGAATACCGCCATCGAATCCTCCTCCGATGTAAGCCTGATTAGCATAATAATAACTTTTCGAGAGCAAACCAATTGTGTTTAAAACCAAAACATTTGCATTCACATCAATTCCTTCTGTAAAAAGACAATAACTTAATTGTTGTTTTTTGAGTTTAGAAATTGTGTCTGAAATTAATTTTTCTTCAATATCGTGGGGTACAATAACCAGTTTCACTGCGTGAGAATTCATTTCTTTGAATGTTTCTAAAACCAAATCTTCATCAGCCGGCCATGTACTTCCGGCAATAATTAATTTATTAGTCCCCTTAAATTTTTCAATTTCAGGAATAGGGGAGAATTTATTTTTTATTTCGATAACACGGTCGAAACGCGTATCTCCGCAAATTTCAACGTTGGTTACCTGAATTGATTTTAGTAATTCCAAAGAATTTTTATCCTGAACAAAAAGTTTTCTGAAGGCACCAAGTGATTTAATAAACACCTTTCCGTACCATTTAAAAAACGGATGATGATTT
>CAZRNW010000033.1:0-13891 GCA_964601535.1 uncultured Flavobacteriaceae bacterium | reverse complement strand
TTGAAAAAAATTATGAAACAGGTAAAAAAGAAAAAGAGCTTACCGAAAAAAATGCCGAGTTAATGATACAGAAAGCTGATAATGAAAAACAGCAGGCGCAAAGAAATGGATTTATTATTGGTACAATACTTTTGCTGGCACTTTTGATTTTTATTTTTAGAGGGTACCGTCAGAAGCAAAAGGCAAATGAACTGATAGCCATGCAGAAAAAAGAAGTTGAAGCACAAAAGCAAATTATTGAAGAAAAACAGAAAGAAGTTATGGATTCAATCAATTATGCAAAGCGAATACAGGGAGCGCATTTGCCAAGCGATTCGTACATTGCACGAAAAATGAAGGAATTAACCAAATATAAATAAGGTTTAAGGATTATTTGTGATGCTTATATGTTCTAAATTATGAGTCGGATGGTTTCAGTTTCTAAAGTCATTATAACGGCTTTTGTTTTTAGCATTTTTTCATTTACGGAAAATGTTTTTGGCAATGTCAATAAAGCAGACAGTTTGCTCAATATTGTCAGAAGCACTGAAGATGTAAACAGAAAAATTAAAGTTCTTATTGCTTATTGCGAAGATTACAGATACATCAGTCCTGATACCTGCCTAAAATACATTCAGAAATATTTCTCCGAAATTAATGGTGAACTTACGGTAACAAATGCAAAATTAGTGAAGCTTGAGGGCGACGTTTATTGGCACATGGGAAAGCCTGAGGTTTCCATTGAAAAATATAGGACTTTATATGAATTTCATAAATCAAAAGGGAACAGAAAAGGTGTAAGTCAGGCCCTCGGTGATATGGGTTATGTTGAAATGGAGCAGGGGCAATACCCGGAAGCACTTATGCACTATAAGGAGGCCTTGCAGATAGCGCGCGCTGATAATGATCAGGAGTATATTGGCGTAGTGGGTTTATACGTTTCTCAGTTGTACGATTGGTTGGGTGAGCGGGATGAAGCTTTAAAATCTTATCATGAAGTAAGGGTACATTTTGAAACTGAAAAATACAGTAAAAGCTATGGGGTTGTGATGATGAATATCGGGGCTGTTCATGGCAACAGGAAAGGTTCTGATTCGGCTTTGTATTATTATGATTTAGCGTTAAAATACCTTCCGCCTGAACAGGAAAAATCTATTGCTATTACAAAATCCAATATCGCTTTTGTGAACATGACAAAAAAAATGAATTATCCTGAAGCGAGAAAATTATTAGACGAGGTTCGTCCTGTTTTTGTAAAGTTGAATTCTAAAAGCAATATAGCATTAATAGATAATTATGATGCCATTTATTATGATGATATGAAAGATTATCCAAAGGCAAAATCATTTTTGTTAATTGCTTTAGATTATTATAAAACTGAAAATAATGTGACCCGATTAAGTATGGTATACGACCGTTTATCAACTCTGTATGCTAAACTGAATAAGTTTGATTCAGCTTACATTTGCCAGAAACTTTTTAAAAAATTCATTGATTCGGTACTGATTGATTTATCGGAGAACAACATGAGTTATGAGCGCGTTAAATTCGGGATGGATAAAAAGCAATTGGAAATAGAATCGTTAGAACAAAAGCAAACCATTCAGAAGGAACAGTTAAAGCAGGAGAAAACGCAACGTACCGCTTTGTTTGGCGGAATCATCCTGCTAATCGTATTCGGAATATTTATGTTCAATAGATTTAGAATTACCCAAAAGCAAAAAAAGATAATTGAAGAACAAAAAAAGATGGTTGAGGAAAAGCAAAAAGAGGTAATGGATTCGATTAATTATGCCAAGCGGATTCAAAGGGCTCATATGCCGAGTGATAAGTATATTTCAAGGAAATTAAGTGAGTTGAAGAATAAATAAAGTTTTAGATAAATGAATTTGTTTATCATAGGCGACGTACACGGCTGCTATTACACCTTTAAAGCCATGCTCGAATTCTGGGATCCGTCAAAGGAAATCTTAATTCAGGTGGGTGATTTAATCGACAGAGGCAATTTTACACCCCAGGTTGTGAGGCTTTGCAGGGAAATTGAAAAAGAGCATCCGCAATCGGTTTTTCTAAAAGGTAATCATGAATGGCTGGCCCTTCAATATCATAATAAAAATAAAGAGGAGCGGTGGTATGAAAAATACGGAAAGAAAGTTTTGTGGGAATACATTCTAGCAGAACGCAAATTTGAAGAAGACGCAGAATGGATGAATGGACTCAAAACGCACTGGGAAAATGAAAGTGTGATGATAAGTCATGCCGGAATAAGTGTTTCTCCTTTTTGCATGGATGAAAATCATTACAGCGGTTTGTTATGGCACCGTATGGAAATAAAAGATTTAGGAAAAGTTCAGGTGTACGGACACACACCTGTAAAAGCAAATAAACCGGCCTACGATCCTAAAACGAATTCCTATAATATTGATACCGGCGCATATTTAGGAAAATCACTTACGGGAATTAAATTAAATGAAAAAGGTGTACTTTTGGAATCACATATCATCAGCACAATAGAAAAAGACATTAAAAAATAATTATGAAAAAATACTTTACAAAAAAGAACATATTATATACACTGGTAATCCTTTTTATTACCATTCAGTTTTTCCGTCCTGCAAAAAATACCGGAGAGGCTTTTGGTCCGGATGATGTAACTAAAACAGTAAATGTACCTGAAGATGTAAAAAACATTCTGATGACATCGTGTTACGATTGTCATTCAGATAACACAAATCATATGTGGTACGAAAACATTCAGCCAATTGGCTGGTGGATAAGCAATCATATTAACGAAGGTAAGCGCGAATTGAATTTTTCTGTATTCAATATTTATAAGGATAAACGCAAGGCTCACAAGATGGAAGAAATCGGCGAAATGGTAAGCAGTGATGAAATGCCTATGTCATCGTACACTTTAATTCACGGGAATGCCAAATTAAATGAAGAGCAAAAGCGGCTCCTGATTAACTGGGCAAGCATGTGTCACGGACAAATCAAACAAACTTTACCTGAAGAAAAAGAAGAATCACACTAATTTAAAATGAATAACCATATTTACTTCTTCGTTTTTCTGAGGAAATTCCAGATTCGATAATTTTTCGTTTACAAACTGTTTTACTTTCTCGTCTTCGGCGTTGATGATAACGTTTTCGGCTTTTCCATTAGCATTAACTTTAAATGATAAACGAACAGATTTGTTGTCCTTGTCACTTAACAATTCCGGCGGACAAGTAATTTTATTTTTTACTGTTTCCACAAGTGTAATTTGTTTTTTTGTTTTAGAATGAAAAAATGGTTTTAATTCGGTTTTCGGATTTGGTTTGGCATTTAAGCTTAATGTAAGTAATGCCAGAGCGGGAATGATTTTAATTGTATGCATGATTTCTTGTTTTAAAAAATTAATATTTAGTTCTTTTGTATTTAGACGTAAAGTTTCAAAGAAAAGTTACAACACTTGGTTAATGTTGTGTTAATTGGCGTTAAAGCCAGGTTAAAATCACGAAGAGTGGGTTAGACGGTAAAAATGATTTAACCCAATTTGGGTGATGAAAAAAATCAGCAATCCGGAAGATTTACTGCAACAGCCAGGCCGCCTTTACTGGTTTCTTTGAATTTAGAATTCATATCTTTTGCAGTTTCCCACATGGTAGCAATCACTTTGTCGAGTGGGACAATCGCATTTTTCGCATCTGTCTCTCTTGCTAATTCGGCGGCGTGAATCGCTTTAATGGCGCCCATTGAATTTCTTTCAATGCACGGAATATGAACCAATCCTGCAATCGGATCGCAGGTTAAACCGAGATGATGCTCCATTGCAATTTCTGCCGCCATTAAAACTTGTTCGGGTGTCCCGCCATATAATTCACACAATGCACCGGCGGCCATGGCGCTTGATACACCTATTTCAGCCTGACAACCACCCATCGCTGCCGAAATAGTAGAACCTTTTTTGAAAATACTACCAATTTCTCCTGCCACCAGTAAAAATTGTTTAATGTGTTTGTCTGTTGCTTTATGGTTTTCAATTACCATGTAATACATTAACACGGCAGGAATAACGCCCGCGCTTCCGTTGGTTGGAGCAGTTACAACGCGGCCTAAAGATGCATTCACTTCATTTACAGCCAAAGCAAAACAACTCACCCATTTAAATATTTGTCGGAATTTAACTTCTGTTTTCCGGATAGATTCAATCCATTCTTGCGGTGTAGAATATGAAACTGTTCCTTTTATGTTTTGGTGAATGTCGAATGCCCTCCGTTTTACGTTTAATCCGCCGGGTAAAATACCTTCGGTGTGACAACCAATATACATGCATTCGAGCATGGTTTCCCAAACGCGCATTAATTCTTTATTGATTTCATCTTCGGCGCGCAGAGATTTTTCGTTTTCCAAAACAATTTCAGATATTTTTTTTCCGGTTGATGAACAATATTCCAGTAAGCGGTCCGCTCTTTCAATTGGAAAAGGAAATTTCCGTTCTTGTTTCTCGCTCACTGATGAGTTTCCTTCTTTCGCCACAAAACCACCGCCTATCGAATAAAATGTAGATTCAAAAAAAGTATTTTCATAATACGCGGTAAATGTAAGTGCATTGGCGTGAAAGGGAAGAAAATTTTTATTAAAAACAATGTCTTTCTCAAATTCAAAATTAATTGAATGCTTTCCTGTCAATACAAGTTTATTTTCCGATTTTATTTTATTTATTAATCCCTGAATTTTTTCAACCTCAATGGTTTCGGGATTCTCACCGCTTAAACCTAAAAGAACTGCCAAATCTGTTGCATGCCCTTTTCCTGTTAGTGAAAGCGAACCGAATAAGTCTGTTTTAACACGGGTCACTTTATTGAGAATATTTTTCTCATTCAATTCCGTTAAAAATTGTTCTGCAGCACGCCATGGTCCCAAAGTATGGGAACTTGAAGGGCCAACGCCAATCTTTAACATATCAAAAACAGAAATAAATTCCATAACAGGATTTTCAATTGACAAAGATAAGGTATTCCTGAGCTTCAGGGAGAGAACATATTAACTTGAACTTGTTGAAGAAACTAATTTAAAGGTTTTAAAATGTTTGGCCGTTCTCATCCAGCTTTTTACTAATTCATCGGAGTCGGGGTAATAAGGACTATGTCTGATAATATCCCTGCAATCATCCATCGAACTTATCTGATGGCTGGAGTCGATGTAACCATATCCTTTGTATTTGTTATCCTCAATTAAAATCAGTGAGCGCTCTTCGTTATTTCGTCCGCGGTCAAATATTATAAAGTCAGAATCTGTATAAGTGACTTCGCTGATGATTTCCTTTGCGCGTTTGTTATAAATTTCAATTTCTTCCTCGCCGCAGCAAATCCCATTGCATTTTTTTATCTGATGATGAAAGCAAATGGATTCTTCTCCGGTTAAACCGCAATAACGCAGACACAATTGTTTATCGTCAATCCAACGGTCGAGTTTTTCGCGGGCGGATGAATAATTAACAGAACCAAAGAGGGAATTTTCTGCCTCTTCATACTCAACGATTTTGAAATTGATAATACCGTCTTTATCCCTGAACCAATCAATGCTGTGCGTAAAAACATCGGCTTTGCGCATGCGGTTGTATTTGGGTTTATGTTTTTTAATTTCTTCAGCTTCTAATAACAAAGCTACCAGTTCACTTCCTGTTTCCACAAAATCAACATTCATCAAATCGTTCAGTAGTTTTTTGCTTTTGCCTTCTTTGCTGTTAAAGTGAGCAATTGCGCGGCCATACATATTGGTGCTTTTACCTATGTAAATTATTTCTTTGTCTTTATTCAGAAAATAATATACACCGCAGGATTCAGGTAATTTTTTTAAGATGTATTCTTTTATTTTATCAATGCGGCGCGTCATTAATTGATCAACGCCCATGTTTTTGTATTGCGGATGTTCCGATTTTAATCTCAGTAATAAATCAAATAATTGTGCAGTCGCAACCGCATCACCTTCGGCGCGATGACGGCCTTCAATTTCAATTCCTAAAGAAGCGCATAGATGACCGAGACTATAGGAAATGCGTCCGGGAATTAATTTTCTGCTTAATCTTATGGTGCATAAAGTTTCTTTTCTGTATTTATAACCGAGTGAATTAAATTCTTCCTTAATAAAACCATAATCGAAACCTACATTATGAGCAACAAAAATACATCCTTCGGTCATTTCTAAAATTTTCTTCGCCACTTCGTGAAATTTCGGCGCATCGGCTACCATTTCGTTAGTTATACCTGTAAGGTTGCTGAAATATTGTGAGATATGACATTCCGGATTGATAAGCGTGGTGAATTTATCTACTACCTGAAGTCCGTCATGTTTAATAATACAGATTTCAGTTATACGTCCGTGCCCGTAAACAAATTTCCCGCTGCAGGTTTCAATATCAATAATTGCAAACACCGGGGTAAATTTAAGGAATTGTAAGGTTGTTGATTGCTACAATTTGTAGCTTTAATACTTTTTAAGTACATTAGATTGTTAAATTTTATAAGTGATGAGACTTTACTTTCTATTTATCTTCCTTGGTTTTAATTCACTAGTTTATTCACAACCTTCATTATTGTGGTCAAAGGCTCTTAGTGGTACTACCAGTGAGATTGCCTATTCAGTAAAACATGATAAGAATGGAAATGTTTATACTACTGGTATTTTTACAGGAACAACAGATTTTGATCCGGGTCCGGGAACATTCACATACACAGTGGTTGGTAATTCAGATATCTTCATTACAAAACAAGATCCTTTAGGAAATTTGATTTGGGCAAAAAAAATTGGCGGCACTTTATTAGATTATAGTTATTCAATTGATCTCGATCAAAGTGGAAATGTATATATCTGTGGTGCATTCGCAGGAGCTGTAGATTTCGATCCGGGTCCGGCGAGTTACAGTATAACTGCAATTGGCTCATTCGATATTTTTGTACTTAAGCTTAATTCAGCAGGTAATTTCGTTTGGGCGAAGCGAATAGGAAGTACTGCAAGTGAAATGGCCTATGCTTTAAACGTAAGTAAAAATGATAATGTTTATTTAGTAGGTTTTTATACCGGTTTGATGGATTTCGATCCAGGTCCTGGGCTGTATTATTTGAATGGCGCCGCCTTTGCAGATATTTTTTTGTGTAAGTTCAATTCTTCGGGAGTTTTTAAATGGGCTTCTTCTTTTGGGGGAGGGACTTATGATTATCCTTTTGGAGTTACTACTGATTCGTTGGAGAATATTTATGGCACCGGAAGTTTTAATGGATCAGGCGATTTTGATCCATCGGCGGCTACTTATAGTTTAACAGCTTCAGGGTTAGATGACGCTTTCGTATTCAAGCTGGACTCGGTTGGTAAATTTAAATGGGCGAGGCAAATGGGAAGTACAACAGGAAATGATCAGGCCAAGGGAATTAGTTGTGATCGATCAGGAAATGTTTATACCACAGGCTTTTTCGATGGTGTAGCAGATTTTGATCCGGGATCAGGAGTTTTTAACCTGAATTCAGCAACCGGAACTGATGCATACGTTAGTAAATTGGATTCATTAGGAAATTTTGTATGGGCTAGACAATTAGGCAGTCCTGTTAATAATGATCGAGGCCAGGCGATTTCTAATGATAAAAAAGGAAATGTATATACAACAGGTTATTTTCAAGGCACAGGAGATTTTGATCCTTCAGTTGCGAGTATGACTTTAACTTCAATTGGCAACAATGATGTTTTCGTTAGTAAATTAGATAGTGCCGGTAGTTTTGTTTGGGCAGGGGCAATGGGCGGTGGTTTTATAGATCAAGGTCAAGCAATTGATGTAGATTCGATAGGGGATATTTATGTTGCAGGATATTTTAATTCTGTCGCTGATCTCGATCCTGGTCCAGGCTCTTACACCATTAGCGCTGCGGGAATGGAAGATGTTTTTATTAATAAACTAGCCTCATGTCCAATTCCGTCACAACCAAGTGCCATCTCCGGATTGAATAGTTTTTGTTCAGGAAGCGGAACCCAAACCTATTCCGTCTCTAGTTCGGCGGGTGCAAATTTTTATTCATGGACAGCACCCTCGGGATGGACAGGTACAAGCACCACTAATATTATTTCAGTTTTGCCAAATTCAAACAGCGGAATCCTTAGTGTAACCGCAACCAATACTTGCGGAACTACTCCGGCAACCGTTTTGAATGTTACAGTAAATCCATTGCCGGTTGTTAGCGTAAGTACTTCGTCTGTTTGTGTTGGAACATTAGGATGTTTATTTGCTAACGCTCCATCTGCGGTTACATATACCTGGGTAGGTCCTTGCGGTTTTGTGACCACATCACCAAGTCCTTGTATAACCTTTAATTCCTTTTGTAATTGTACCTACACAGTTACTGTTGCCGACGCAAATAGTTGTGTCAATTCTTCTACAACCTGTTTAAATATTTATCCAAACCCAACGGTTTCAGCAGTAACATCAAATAGTATTTTATGCGGACCACCTTTTCAGGGAACTGCAAACATTACCGCAAGCGGTGCTATAAGTTATACATGGAGCACGTCTTCAAATTCAAGTGTTATTGCTGTTTCTCCAAGTGTTACTACCAATTATACTGTTATCGGCAGTGATATGAATGGATGTCAAAATTCGACAGTAATTACTCAAAGCGTTTCCTCTTGTACTGGGGTCGAGCAATTTACATACGCCAATTCTGAAATAGTGATTTTTCCAAATCCTACAAAGGAATCACTAAAAATAATTGTTACCGAAAGTTTCATTGAAAATTCAATTGAGATATACAATGTACTTGGAGAATGTATCTTTAAAACAGAAATCCGAGAGAAAAGAATAGATGTTGACCTAAGCAAAGAATCATCAGGAATCTATTTTGCTAAAATCGATAATAGAATAATAAAAGTTATTAAAGAGTAGGTTAAAAATCTTCGTAATGCAAAACCTGTTTAGGTTCCTTAAAACAAGCTTCAATCATTGCCTTGCTGAGTTTATCGACATTTATCCCACGGTATTTGCTTAAACTACCCATTAAAAGGGGATTGATGATTTTAAATACAGCAATGCCAATTTTTTCCCCAATCCGCATTTCTTTTCTGTCGCCCATTAAAAAAGAAGGTCTCACAAAAACAGCATTTGGAAAATTGGCTTTTACGCCTTCTTCCATTTCACCTTTGGTGCGCAAATAAAAATTCCCTGACTTAATATCTGTTCCTACAGAAGAAACACAAACCATTTTCTCGGCACCAATTTGGTTTGCGTATTTAGAAATAGCAATAGGATAATCCCTGTCAACCACCTGCTGGGCTTCTTTTGAACCCGCCGCTTTTATAGTCGTGCCCATGCATGAAAAAACATGATGGGCTTTTATTGATGGTAATTTTGAAAAATCTTTGTAATCGAAAATGATTTCTTCAACTTTTGCATTCTTAACATCCAAACTTCTGCGGGCAACGCAATAAATTTTATCGTAACGAGTATCGTTAATTAAATTGTTTAACAAAGCTTTCCCCGTTAAACCCGTAACTCCAAAAATAATTGCTTTATTCATTTCTTCTCCCAACTCCGAACCCAAAACTCCGAACTAAAGAGCTTCACTCACAACTTCCTTCACATCATCCGGAAGAAGCCTCTTCAACAAAGCTTCAATCCCTGCTTTAAGTGTCATCGTGCTGCTCGGACAACCACTGCAAGAGCCGCGCATCTGAACAGTAACAACGCCATCCTTTAATTCTTTAAAGGTAATTAAACCGCCATCAGTTTCAACGGCGGGACGGATATATTGTTCTAATATTTCAATTATTTTATTTTCAACTTCATCTTTTGGAACATTATGCTGTGTGTTAATGCTGACAGTCTTAGTAAACGTATTATCCGCTGCTACTTGTTTTTCTGGTAATTTATCTATGATGACATTGCCTTTGTTTAGGTAGTCGGTAATAAAAATCCGCAATTCTAAAATAATATCTTCCCACAAAACAGAATCTTGTCGTGTTACTGTAATGTAGTTTGCTGAAATGAAAATACTTTTTACAAACGGAAACTGAAACAAAGCTTTTGCTATCGGAGCCTCTTTTGCATCTGCAGGAGTTTTATATTCTGCTGTAGCACCGCTAACTAATAATAAGCGATTGGCCACAAATTTCATGGTGGCGGGGTTTGGAGTTTCCTCGGCGTATATAATGTAAGGCGTTTCGTTCAATAGCATATCGTAAATTTTTTGTCAGGTCGAGCGAAGTCGAGACCTGACATTGGTACAAATTTACAATTAATAAGCTTTATATTTGTATAAATCTTTATGCAGCACAAAACCGATTATTTAATTATTGGTTCCGGTATAGCCGGATTGAGTTTCGCTTTAAAAGTAGCAGTGAAGCATAAAGTATTTCTAATCACCAAAGCAAGTGAAGATGAAAGCAATACCAAATACGCTCAGGGCGGAATTGCTGCCGTTTGGAATGATAAAGACAGTTTTGAGAAACACGTTCAGGATACTTTGATTGCAGGTGCAGGTTTATGTGATGAGAAAATTGTACGAAAAGTCATAAAAGAAGGAACACAACGAGTAAAAGAACTCATTGAACTCGGAACTAAATTCGATAAAGCCCAAAATGGCGACTATGATTTAGCAAAAGAGGGCGGACACAGCGAGCACCGCATTTTACATTATAAAGATATTACAGGAAACGAAATTGAACGAGCGCTTTTGTCGCAAGTACATAAACATCCCAATATTCAAATCCTTGACCATCATTTTGCAATTGATATTATTACCCAACATCATTTAGGTGTTGAAGTGAATTCCAAAACTCCCGGCATTGAATGTTATGGCGCTTATGTTTTAAATACAAAATCCTATAAAATTGAAACTGTTCTTGCTAAAGTCACGGTAATGGCAACGGGTGGGGCGGGACATGTTTATGCAACGACGACCAATCCGAAAATTGCAACAGGAGATGGGATTGCGATGGTATATCGTGCAAAAGGTCATGTAAAAGACATGGAGTTTGTTCAATTTCATCCGACATCATTGTATAATCCAGTTGAGCACCCAAGTTTTTTAATTACAGAGGCGATTCGTGGATTTGGCGCCGTTTTAAAAACACAGGATGGAAAAGAGTTCATGCAGAAATACGATGCCCGCGGTTCATTGGCGCCGAGAGATATTGTGGCAAGGGCCATCGACAACGAACAGAAAATGCGGGGTGATGATTATGTGTATTTAGATTGCAGGCATTTAGACAGGAAAGGATTTATTGAGCATTTTCCGAATATTTATAATAAGTGCATGGGATTAGGCATTGATCCTTTTGTAAAAATGATTCCTGTCGTGCCTGCGGCCCATTATTTGTGCGGTGGAATTATTGTTGATGAAAATTCTAAATCTACTATTGATAATTTATATGCTATTGGCGAATGCGCTTGTACGGGTTTGCACGGCGCCAATCGTTTAGCGAGTAATTCTTTATTAGAAGCTTGTGTGTTTGCCCATATTGCGGCGGAGAACTCACAAAAAATAATTGAAAAAATTACGCATAAAGAAAACATTCCGGATTGGGATGCCGAAGGAACAGAGCAGGCTGAAGAAATGATTTTGATTACCCAATCCCAGAAAGAAGTGCAGCAAATCATGAGTAATTACGTTGGGATTGTGAGAAGCGAATTGCGTTTGCAACGTGCTTTTGACAGATTAGAAATTTTATTTAAAGAAAACGAAGCGCTTTACGATAAAACGGTTATTACTCCGAAACTCTGTGAGCTCCGAAATATTATCTGCATTGGTTACTTAATTATTAAACATGCTCGCCAGCGCAAGGAGAGTGTAGGGCTGCATTATATGGTGAAATATAAAGATTAAGCAATGTGACTCCCGATAGCTATCGGGATAGTCAATTCGACAATTAGATTACTCTTTAATGAATTTGGAATTGTGTACTCCGATTTTAATAGTATAACAACCCGGACTGAGATTTGAAACATCAACCCATTCGGTGAACGCTTGTTCCAGTATAATTTGTCCAAGAATATTAATAATCTTTACTTCACTACCTTCCACATCTTCATATCTTACGAAAAGCTTTGATTTTGTGGGGTTTGGATAAACTAAAAATTTATTTTCATTAGATACTAAATAGTTTACCCCCAAAGGTCCTTGGCATGAGTAATTTAATTTCGCTAAAAAAATCGATTCACCTCCTGTATTCTGTAAGCTGTCATTGTCAAGAATATATACTGAAGACATGAAATCGCTGGCATATAAAAGATTACAATTATTATCTGCCGTCACTCCAAAATTGTCATCGCCTCCGGATTCAGTTGCTTTTGCATAAATAAGATTTCCATTTGGATCGTAATGAGCAAGGTAAACCGGATCTATATATACCGGAACGCTTAAAGTTGTTGTTCCTAACGTTATTGATGAGCCACTCATTGCGCCTCCAACCCAAACACCGTTAGTGATGGTCTTTAATGAATAACCAATATTTCCATAAGGTCCGCCAAAACCAACAGAGGTAAATCGTGACCATAACAAATTGCCATTAACATCGTACTTTGAGAGGAACCCGCTGCAATTCATACTCGAAGTAAAACCACCATAATATCCGGTTACATAAGAATTGCCGGCTACATCTGCATCAACAGAATATGCCCTGTCGTGTTGCGTGCTACTCGTACTGTTCTTTGCCCATAATTCAGTTCCTGTTGGACTGTATTTTGCAATAAACATATCTTCTGTGGGAGAGACGGTGTTTAAATTCGTAATAGTAAATGTACCGAATGTGGACGTAAATCCATCAAAGCTTCCTGTTACGAATACATTTCCTGTTGGATCAGTGCTAACAGAGAATCCAACATCCGATCCACCACTTGTATTTTGTTTAGCCCAAAGAACATTGCCATTCGCATCATACTTTATAATAAATACAGTACCAATTGCCGAGTTTGTTAAGGTATACGTTCCGATTGTGAGAGATGAACTATTAAAATTACCGGTAATAATGACGTTTCCTGAAGCATCAGTACAAACACCTCTGCCAATTTCACTACCTGTTCCTGCAACTTGTCGGGCCCAAAGAACATTTCCGTTAGGGTCGTATTTTACCAGAAATGCATCAAGCGCATTACTTACATTTGTATTTGTAAATGTTATCGAACCAAAACTAATTGTTCCGGGACCAAAAAAGCCGGTTACAAAAGAATTTCCGAAAGCATCCGCAGCAACAGCCCATCCGATTTCAGAATTATTATTTCCTCCGGTGCTTCTTGCCCACAATGCATTTCCTGTTGGGTCATATTTTGCAAGAAATGTTTTTTGGCCGGAATTCGTCAGGGTTGTACTTCCAAAAGCCAGACTTCCGCTAATGATATATCCTGTTATAAAAGAGTTACCGCTTGGATCTGCAGCAATTGCAACACACTCCGTATTTCCGCTTCCAAGTGGCGCTCTTCCCCAAGCCCAAGTTTGCGATTGTAAATTAAAAACCACTAAGCAAATTCCAAGAAGTATAATCAGGTTTTTCTTCATGTTTTTTTAAAATTACTCTTTAATGAATTTCGAATACGAATTATCAATCCGGATAAAATAACAACCGGGACTATGTTTAGAGACATCAATACTTTCAGAAAACTTTTGTTTTAAAACTGTTTGTCCAAGCTGATTTGTTATTTCTATTTCTGAATTAGTTTTTGAATTTGTTTTTATGTTTAGAATGTTTGAAGTGGGGTTGGGATAGATACTGAAAATTTCTTTTTTATCGAATTCTTTTATGCCAACGCTTGCAACAACATCAACTATGAAATCTAAATTTGTAGTTCCAATTGTTTGCCAAAAACCATCTTGATCTTTTCTCCATTCTTTAATTAAAATATTAAAAGCGTATAACCCAGTTGTGTCTGCCTGATACGTAAACGTTCCATTCG
>CAZRNW010000032.1:5779-14165 GCA_964601535.1 uncultured Flavobacteriaceae bacterium | reverse complement strand
TGAGTGCTGCAAAAAAGGTGGCATGGTTACTGAAGAAGTGATTAAGTGTAATATTAACGGACAAGAATATACTTGCACGAGCAAAGAACAATGCGATAGCATCATGAATGCTAACGTAAAAGATGTTGCTGAAGTAAAAGGTATGTTTAACGTTGACGGTGCTCACAGTTCAGTTGTATTCGCTATTAAACACATTGTAACTGCAACACGCGGTTCAATTACAATTGATAGTGGTTTTGTGAATTTTGATAACGCTAGCGGACCAAAAGTATTTGTACAGTTAGATATGACAACTATTAATACTTCAAACTCAATGCGTGATGATCACTTAAAAGATAAGCCTGAATTTTTTGATGTAGCTAAATTTAAGAAAGCAAGCTTTGAAGCGTCTTCAATTGAGAAGAATCCTGAAATGGGCATGTATGCTTACATTGCAAAAGGTAAGTTAACCATGAAAGGTGTTACAAAAGATGTAGACATGAAATTTAACTACGTTGGTATTTCAGAACAAAACTGGGACGGAAACAAAGTTGATGTTGCAGGTTTTGAAGGGAAGGCAGTTATCAATGCCAAAGATTTTGGAGTTGGTGAAGGCGATGTATCAATTGAGTTTACACTCGAGGCAGGACAGAATAAAAAGTAATCTAAAATATAATTAAACCCTCCGAATTTTCGGGGGGTTTTTTCTTTAACTTTAAATCATGGATAAGGCAACATTTTTAAAAGAGGATTATATCCCGCTTCTGAAAAAATTAAAAGGCGATGAAAAAGGCAACTTCGGAAAATTATCGCCGCAGGGAATGATTGAACATATGTCGGAAGCATTCGGAAATGCTTACGGACGAATTCATTTGGCATTGCATACTAAAGAAGAAATGGTGCCGCGTTTCCGTGATTTTGCTTTGAGTGATAAACCTTTTAAGGAAAACACGCCAAATGCTTATATGGCAGAAACACCACCACCTTTTCGTCACGCTAATATTCCGGCAGCGATTGCTGAATTGGAAGGGGAAATAAAAGCATTCTTTGATTTTTATAAAGCGAATCCCGACACCAAAAAATTAAATCCTTTCTTCGGTGAATTTAGTTACGAAGATTGGTTACACTTATTACATAAGCACGCGAATCATCATTTAAAACAGTTTAACTTAATATAAAACCAAGAGTCATGCTGACGAAGTCAGCAACTCTTTGAGATTCCGCCAAAGGCGGAATGACACAAAGTATGGAGAACAACGACACATTAATATTCGGAATGCGTGCGGTAATTGAAGCTATTGAAGCGGATAAAGCCATTGATAAAATTTTACTTCAAAAAGGTTTATCTAACGAATTATACAATCAATTACGTAAAGCTTTAGCAGGGAAAGATATTCCTTTTCAATTTGTCCCACCTGAAAAATTAAAACGCTTAACGGATAATAAAAATCACCAGGGAGTTGTAGCTTATATTGCTGAAGTTGTTTATTCGGATACTGAAGAATTATTAGCACGTGTTTTTGAAAAAGGTAAAACGCCTTTGGTTTTAATTTTAGATAGAATTACTGATGTTCGTAATTTCGGCGCAATAGCTCGTAGTGCAGAATGTGCCGGAGTAGATTTTATTATCATTCCAAGCCGTGGCGCTGCGCAAATTAACGGAGATGCTATTAAAACAAGTGCAGGTGCTTTACACCGTTTACCTGTTTGCAGAGAAGAAAATTTAAAAACAACTATCGATTATTTAAAAGAATACGGCTTACAAATAGTAGCTTGTCACGAAAAAACAGAAGCAACAGTTTATCAGGCAGATTTCAAAAAACCAACCGCAATCATAATGGGCAGTGAAGAAAACGGTATCAGCGGAGAATACATTAAACGCAGCGATGTTCAGGTAAAAATTCCTATGTCGGGAACCATTGCTTCTTTAAATGTTTCGGTAGCAACAGGAATTGTTTTGTTTGAAGTGGTTCATCAACGTCAAGCCGTTTGATTTTTATCCGTCAAATAGCAAAAAACTCTCTCGACTTTCTTGGTTATTCAAATTTATTTCTGGCTTTAGCGGTATTTTGTTCAACTATTCAAGGTGGATTTATTTTTTGGGAGGTTGAAGAATCTTCTTTTGTTTATGCTATGTTAAATTTCGCAGCAGCTTTCTTTTTGTATAATCTACAAAGAATATATCAAAGCACACTCGCTACAACAGATTCCCGATTATTATGGTATCGAGAAAACAGGAAGTGGATTTTTACTTTGGCAATTCTGATAGCTGTTGTCTTTATTCAATGGCCTTTTGGATTTTACCTTAAGTATAAACAAGGATTATATATTTATTCTATTTGTGCAGTACTAAGCATATTCTACTTTTTACCGCCTTTCAGCTTAAGAAAACTGCCTTGTATTAAACAATTCTACATAGCGTTTATTTGGATTATGGTTTGTATTGTTATTCCGTTTTTATTTAAAGAGGATCGTTTCTACAATTTAAGACTTTTTGGTAAGGATAAGTGGCTTTACATAATTTCTCAGTTTTGTTTTATCGCAGCCTTATGCATTCCTTTTGATATCCGGGATATGGAAAAGGATAAGGAAGAAGGAACCAAATCACTTCCTGTTGTTTTAGGACTACAAAAAAGTAAAATCGCAGCAATAATTTTATTAGCGATTTATTTAGTATTGGCTTTTTTCATCGATATTAAAAGCCTTGTAGGAATTAGAGGAATTATCTTCTTAGTTTCCGTTGCAGCGATTTATTTTTCTTATCCAAACCGACATAGATATTATTTTATCTTTTTTGTGGAGGGGATAATTGTATTGCAGACTGTTTTGCTGGCTTATTTGTTGTAAATAAAATTCATTATATTTATTAAGATGTTTGGGCTATTTAAAAAAGACGGTGAAAAAAATAATTTTCCAATTCCTGTGGACGAGGAGCAAAGGAAATGGCTCGAGCATGCGTTTATGTATTTGTTTTATCAGTTCGATGCAGATAAATTTCATGATAGAGATGTATTAATCCCTGAAAATTTCTCAAAGTATAAATTTAATGGTGATAAAAATGAGGTTGAGCATTTAGCAAAACAAATAGCTGAAATAATGGAGATAAATCCAGATAAAATTCAGTTGGAATATTTCATTGGAGGAATGGAAGAATTTAGGCATGATGAAGAAGTGTTAAATCCTGGCGGCGAATATCTTGATAGAGCGGAAAATGGAAAATATATTATCGCTTTGTCGGAAGAACTTCTTAAACATCCGGAAGATTTAATTGCCACTATTGCTCATGAGTATGGGCATATTAAATTGCTTGGTGAAAAAAGACTTGATTTTAATGATGAATATTTAACTGATGTCGTTCCGTTACTTTTTGGTTTAGGCATATTTAATGCTAACTCAAGTTTCAAGTTTTATGGATGGACATATTCTAAAATGGGCTACCTAACACAAATGGATTGGGGTTATCTATTGGCGTTGTTTGCATTTGTTAAAGAGGACGATAGCCCAAGCTGGCTTGTTTATTTGAATAAAACATTACAAAAGGATTTTGAGCAATCAATTAATTTCATGATTAACAACGAAGAAGTTATTTTCAAACATCTAAGAGAAGATTCTGAGGATACCTAGGTTAGACCATCAACTCCTTAAACGTCGCAACAGTCCTCTCAATATCCTCTTCCGTATGCGCCTCGCTCATAAATCCAACTTCGTATCCTGAAGGACCTAAGTAAATTCCTTTTTCTAATAAAGGATGATATAAATCGCGGAAATATTTCATACTGTCAGCGTCGATTTCTTCAGCACTTTGGATCTTTGCTCTATCTGTAAACGCGAGCCAAAAAATGGAACCGATGGAGAAAATTTTGAATTTTGAATTTTGAATTTTGAATTGTTGGAGTCCTGATATTAGTTTTTGAGTTTTCGTTTCGAGATCTTTATAGAAATTTGGTTTCAAGCATTCTGTTAATTGTGCAATTCCTGCACTCATCGCAACTGGGTTACCACTTAAAGTTCCGGCCTGGTACACATTTCCTTCCGGAGAAATGTTTTTCATAATCTCTTTACTCGAAGCGTAACAACCAACAGGAAATCCGCCGCCAATAATTTTTCCGTAAGTAATGATATCCGGTTTAATATTGTAATAACCCGCAGCGCCTGTAAATCCAATTCTGAATCCGCTGATCACTTCATCAAAAATTAAAAGCGTTCCATTCTTTGTACAAATATCTCTTAAGAATTGTAAATACTCTTTATCCTGCAATAACAAACCATTATTTGCAGGAATCGGTTCTATAATGATACAAGCAATTTGATCTTTAAATTGTGCAAATGCTTCTTCAACCGCTTTTTTATTATTCAAGGAAACAACAATAGTTTCATTCACAAAACTTTCAGGAACACCGGCAGAAGAGGTATTTCCAAACGTCACTAATCCCGAACCTGCTTTTACTAATAACGAATCACTATGTCCGTGATAACAACCTTCAAACTTTAAAATTTTATTTCTGTTGGTAAATCCTCTTGCTAAACGAATCGCGCTCATCACAGCTTCTGTCCCACTACTAACGAAACGGATTTTTTCAATGAAAGGATTATTACTGACAATTAATTCCGCTAATTCATTTTCCAAACGGGTAGGGGCCCCAAAAGAGGTTCCGTTACGCATGGTTTTATCAACGGCATTCAAAACTTTATCGTTGGCATGACCTAAAATCAGCGGTCCCCAGCTGCAGCAATAATCAATATACTCGTTCCCATCTGCATCCCAAATATGTGAGCCTTTGCCTTTATCAATAAATAAAGGGGTTCCGCCGACGCTTCTGAAGGCCCTTACGGGTGAATTTACCCCTCCGGGAAAGAAGTTCTTAGCTTTTTCGAATAATTGAGATGAGTTCTGATTTTTCATAGGGCAAATTTAGGGTAAAATTATATATTTGTTCTCTATTTAAAAGAGATTTTTAAGGGTGTCTCGCAAAGTCGCAGAGACGCTAAGAACTAAATAAAAAGCTTTGCGCCTTAGCGTCTTGGCGAGAAACAAAAATGAGCAATTTCCAAAATACACTAGATTTCGCTAAACAATGCGATGCAAACGATAAACTAAAGTCCTATCGTTCTAAATTTCATTTTCCTCAACATGATGGAAGAGATATTGTTTATTTCACAGGAAACTCTTTAGGTCTACAACCTAAAACCACAAAATCTTTCATTGAGCAAGAATTAAACGATTGGGCTAAGTATGGTGTTGAAGGTCACTTCATGGCGCAAAACCCTTGGTTGCCGTACCATGAATTCTTAACTGAAAACATGGCAAAAATTGTTGGTGCCTTACCTGAGGAAACTGTAATGATGAATCAACTCACTGTTAATCTTCATTTGTTAATGGTGTCTTTTTACCGTCCAACCAAACAGCGTTATAAAATTATTTGTGAAGCAAAAGCTTTTCCTAGCGATCAATACGCTTTACAATCGCAAGTAAAATTTCATGGCTTTAAAATTGAAGATGCATTAATTGAAATTGAACCGCGCGAAGGAGAATACACCATCCGTCACGAAGATATTTATTCAGCGATAGAAAAAAATAAAGATTCTCTAGCATTAATAATGATTGGCGGCGTAAATTATTTCAGCGGACAAGTTTTCGATATGAAATCAATTGTTGAAGCCGGCCATAAAGCAGGAGCAATAGTTGGTTTTGATTTAGCGCACGGCGCTGGAAATTTAAAATTACAATTGCATGATTGGAATGTAGATTTTGCTTGCTGGTGCAGTTATAAATATTTGAATAGTGGTCCTGGAAGTGTAGCGGGCGCCTTCGTTCATCAAAAACATTTAAAGAATACGGATTTACCCTTGTTTGCCGGTTGGTGGGGACATGATAAAAAAACACGTTTCTTAATGGACAAAACATTTGTTCCTATGCAAACTGCAGAGCGTTGGCAAATGAGTAATGCACCTGTTTTCTCAATGGCAGCCTGCAGAGCGAGTTTAGAAATTTTTGCAGAGGTTGGTATGGATGCTTTAGTTGAGAAGAGTAAATCTTTAACCGCTTATTTAGAATTTATTGTTGAAGACATCAACAAACAAAAAAATAATTGTCTGCAAATAATTACACCAAAAGAAAACCGTGGTTGTCAGTTATCAATAGTAGCCAATGGTTACGGAAAGGATTTGTTTAATAAATTAATGGAAAACGGGGTCATTCCTGATTGGCGTGAACCTAACGTAATCCGCTGTGCGCCTGTGCCTTTATATAATTCTTTTGAAGACATTTACAGGTTCGGCGAGATTCTTAAATCCATACTTTAAAGATTTTTTTTGGAGGTTTAGAAAATCTTCATACATTTGACCTGTAATGAAAAAACAATTTGTAAATAATTCATGGTGGTGGTTCTCAACAAACGTTGTGAACAGCTAGATTATTTATAATTCTGAAGGACTTTATTAAGCCCGCTGTTCTACAACAGCGGGCTTTTTGTTTATATACCAATTTAGAAATAATGAAGTAGAGCCTTAAGGCACACTTCAAAATAAATTAGAAAAATGAAATTATACACACATATTAAAGAAATACTAGCCGATACAAAAACACCGGTTTCATTGTACCTGGCCTTGCGAGATAAATACGCTTCTTCGGTTTTATTGGAAAGTTCAGATTATAATTCAAGAGAAGGGCATTTTTCATATATCTGTCTGAAGCCGATTGCTTCCTTCTCCTTAAATAATGGAACTATCCGGATTAAATCGGGAAAGGAGATTAGCGAAAAGAAAATCGGTTTTGACGGAATTGAATTAGTGAATGAGTTTAATAAATTCAGGAATAGCTTTAAGGTTACTGAGCAAAAATTTCCTTTTTGTACTTCGGGTTTGTTCGGTTATACCTCTTTTGATATTATTAAGTATACAGAAAATAAAAACCTGAGTACAAATACAAACGAAACAGAAATCCCTGAATTATTTTATCAGTTCTTCAGCATCATTTTAGTTTTTAATCATCACAATAATTCTCTTTATATTATTTCCCATGCAAAAACAGAATTAGAAACTAAGAAGCAGATGGAAACGGTGGAGGAAGAAATCGAATCTCATATTTCTTCATTTCCTTTTAGTACGCTTGGAAACGAAGAAGCAAGTATTGGGAATAATGAATTTAAAAATCTGGTAGCAAAAGCGAAGCAACATTGTAAAATTGGAGATGTATTTCAATTAGTTTTATCAAGAAGATTCAAAACAAAATTTAAGGGAGATGATTTTAATGTTTACCGCGCCTTAAAAAATATAAACCCATCTCCTTATTTATTTTATTTCGATATGGGTGATTTTCGTTTGTTCGGTTCTTCTCCGGAGGCGCAACTAATCATAAAAAATAGCGAAGCCCAAATTCATCCTATAGCAGGAACATATAAAAGAACTGGAAATGATGAATTGGATTTTCAACGCGCTGCTGATTTAAAAAATGATGTAAAAGAAAATTCAGAACATGTGATGTTAGTGGATTTAGCGAGAAATGATTTGAGCAAATATTGCAATAGAGTAGAAGTAAGTTCTTTTAAGGAGTTGCAATTGTATTCTCACGTTATACATTTAGTCAGCAACGTAAAAGGACAATTAAAAAAGGGAATTGATGGTTTTGAAACATTATTAGGAACATTTCCTGCCGGGACTTTATCGGGTGCGCCAAAATACAAAGCCTTGGAACTGATTAATCAGTACGAACCTGTTGCAAGAGGATTTTACGGCGGATGCGTGGGATTCGTTGGTTTAGATGGTGATATTAATCACGCTATAATGATTCGTACGTTTTTGAGTAAGAATAATACGCTTTTTTATCAAGCCGGAGCGGGTGTTGTGATTTCATCTAATGAAGAGAGTGAGTTACAAGAAATCTACAATAAAGTCTCAGCTTTAAGAAAAGCCATCGTTAATGCGCAAAAATTTAATAATATTGCAGAAGCAAGAACCCAAGCTTCCGTTTTAGAAGAGGAGATTGCGTCATGAAAAAATTATTAGTCTTAGATAATTACGATAGTTTCACTTATAATCTTGTCCACTTAGTGGAGAAGGTGAGTGATATTTCGTTTGATGTTGTGCGGAATGATAAAATATCTATTGAGGAAATTAAGAATTACGATAAGATTCTTTTATCTCCCGGTCCCGGTTTACCAAAAGATGCAGGTATTATGCCCGAGCTTCTAAAAAGGTATTCTTCTTCCAAATCAATTTTCGGTGTTTGTTTAGGTATGCAAGCTATAGGTGAAAACTTTAATTCTAAACTAAAAAATTTGGATACGGTATTTCATGGCTTAGCAACACCAATAGAAATTATTAAAAACGATTTTATTTTTGAGGGTTGTCCAAAACAATTCAATGTTGGCCGCTACCATTCCTGGGTAGTAGATGCGAATGGCCTTTC